>CAYGRY010000013.1:0-46309 GCA_964352405.1 uncultured Halobacteriovorax sp. | reverse complement strand
ATGATCCCAATGCCGTTTTTCATTACACCTTTATGCAGGCGCAAGCGACTGTATAATTTCAGTAGCTTAAAATAGTTTTATTTTTTGTAATATATGAGTACCTCCTCGCACTTACTATAGATCGAATTAACAAATAGTAGGAGGTACTATGTCTCGTTCAACTTCAAAAGCTCTTCTTCTTTCTGCCGCTGTGACTGGTTTACTTGCTGTTTCGGCATGTTCTGCAACACAAACGGTAAGCGATTCAACGGTTGGCAAATGTATGGGCGTTAATGCCTGTAAAGGTCACTCAGACTGCGCCACTAAAATGGATGGCTGTGATGGTAAAGAAGGATGCCAAAGCATGAGTTCTTGCAAAGGCCATAATAGCTGCAAAGGTAAGGGCTTTAAGAAACTTTCGAAAAAAGATTGTGATGCTAAAGGCGGGAAGTTTGAAGCTTAATCAAGCTGACAAAAATATTTTAGTGGGTGTTGGCTTGCGCCACACCCATTTTCCTTATCTTGAATCAACACAAGAAAAGGTTTGTGACTTTTTTGAAGTTATTTCAGAGAATTTTATGAACACATTGGGCAGACCTAGAAGGATGCTCGATCATGTTAGGAAAGCACATCCCGTTGCCATGCATGGGGTGTCTCTCTCAATTGCAAGTAGCGATGAACTTGATACAAAGTATTTAAGTCAGCTTAGAAATCTTGCTCAAGAAATTAATCCGATAATATTAAGTGATCATTTATGCTGGACTGGTGGAAATGCCCATAACCTACATAATCTTTTACCTTTTCCATATACCAATGAAGCATTAGAGCACGTGATTGAGCGTGTACAGTATGTGCAAGATTATTTGCAGCGACCATTAACACTAGAAAACCTATCCGCCTACTTAAGTTATAATAAAAATGAAATGGATGAAATTGAGTTTATGAATGAGCTTTGTCAAAAAGCAGGTTGTTCTATTTTACTTGATTTGAATAATCTCTATGTCAACTCAGTCAATATTGGCTTTGATGCAAAAAAGGCATTATCAAAAATTAATTTTGGGCATGTTAAACAAATTCATTTGGCCGGTTATTCCGATTTTGGCACTCATCTTTTTGATACGCACTCAAAAGAGGTGCAAGAACCAGTTTGGGAATTATTAAAGCTATCAAAATCTAAATTAAGTGATCAAGCTATTTTAATTGAATGGGATGAGGATATTCCTGAATTTGATGTATTACTGGCAGAAGTTTCAAAAGTTAAAGAAATATTAAAGGATCAGGCTTGAAGTTAGCGGACTTTCAAAAAACATTTCTTAATAGTATTCAAGATGATCAAAACATTGAGCTACAATCTCTTATCAAGCCAGCGGGAACGTTGAGCGCGGCACAAGCGATTCAGGTTTATCGCGGAGATTATAAAGCAAGACTAAGTGAAGCGATAGGAGAGTTGTACGAAAGTATTTGGTATGTACTTGGTGATGAAGAATTTTTTAGTGTGGCTAAAGAGTATATCGATTCACATCCCTCATCAGTTAAAGAACTTGGATCATATGCCAAAGATTTTCCCGTCTACTTAAAGACTCACCCGTTAAGTGAGGACTTTCCATTCTTGTCACAGCTTGCTGAGTTCGAGCAGATTTTTTGGAAATTTTTTCATCAAGCAGAAACTCAGATCTTTGATCCTTTCATTGATATAGAGGCAAAGGATCTTGGAGCTTCTACATTTTCATTACCAGAACAATGCCGTTTGTTTTCATGGCTCTGGAGTATTGATAAAATATTTGAAGCAAGATCAGGCGAGAGTGATCAAGAGCTTGATTGGGATCAACCTTCTTCTTGTATGTTAGTTAAGCTTAATCAAAGAATAAGTGTCTTTAAACTGACTCATCATCAGTATAGGACTCTTTGTAATATATGCAACGGAGACTCTATTGAAAGCAGTTTAGAAGGCAACCCAGAGGATGTTTCTTCGTTATTTTCGCTGCTTCGCACACAGATGATCCCTTTACGAAAAAAGAGTTAGGGCGCATTATGGATACAATAAGATTTGTCGGAGTTTCCATGAGTTCAATACCTTATGAAAGTGAAATATTTATTCAAAGTGTAAGAGAGCTTGACCGTAAAACTATGAGTCAACTTGTTCTCGAACACACTAAAATATTAAGACGAGCTTGTCTTGGCATGGGCTTTAAAGATGATATCGCAGATGATCTTGTTCAAAATACTTGGGTAACATTTTTTGATGTAGCTAATCGCTATGAAGGGCGATCAAAGATTAAGACATTCCTTTTTGGTATTCTTTACAACAAGGCCAGAGAACTTAGAAGAAGTGAAAAAAAACATTCTCATGATGAGTGGAATGAATTTGAATCTCGCTTTGATGACACAGGTCACTGGGTTAAGCCCCCAGAAGCTCCTGATGTGTTTGTTGAGCGATCACAGAATATGATTATTCTTTCCTCATGTTTAGATAAATTGCCGATGCAACAAAGAGCTGCTTTTACTTTAAAAGAAGTCCAAGAGCTTTCTACAGAAGAGGTGAGTGAAGTGATGGGAGTTTCTGCTAATAATTTAGGAGTTCTCTCATTTCGTGCCAAAGCTAATTTAAGAGAATGCTTGGAGAAAGAAGATGCTTAGTTGTAGGGATACGGCAAAGATAAATGCCTCCGGTCAAAAAATACCGCTACTTAAAAAGCCTAGCATATGGTTTCACTATCTTATTTGTAAAACCTGTCGTGCATATGCATATCAAATGGATTTGTTGTCAAAAGGTGTTCGTAAGTTAAATGTTAAAGATGAAGTTAAAGAGAAAGCTTTAGAGGAAAAAATACTACAGAAATTTATTAAAAACGTTGAGAAAAAGTAACACGGCATTCCCATGGTCTCTCTCTTGATATACCTGTCGCACTTGCTGTAGTTCTGTTGTTCGCGCTACAACTGGCTTGACGGCGCTGTAAGCCTCGCGAGTATTCACTTGAAATTCTAAAGCCTTGATCTTCTCTTTCTGAAACCAATGTTCCACTGTTTCTTACCACTTCGTAAGTATAATCTGGACCAGCCGTTATATTAAAACTTGATCCATTATTTTGATTATTATCTGTATAACCAATATTGGCGCCAGCACTATACTGTTGTCTTGTTTGACCATTTGAAATCGGATCATCACTATCTGTATCTTCAGTGACGTAAGTGGCATTGACTGAGCCTACAATACCATCATTGGTTGCAGTTGGATTACCTTGTCTATCAACACCATAAGTTAGCCTCATTCCATATTCGTTTCGATCAACTTCTGTATTAGGAGTACCCGTTCTAGAAGTAACGTAACGAAGATCAAAATTTGT
Source organism: uncultured Halobacteriovorax sp. (assembly GCA_964352405.1). Lineage (GTDB taxonomy): Bacteria > Bdellovibrionota > Bacteriovoracia > Bacteriovoracales > Bacteriovoracaceae > UBA4207. Next base: position 42,986 of record CAYGRY010000013.1, on the reverse strand, counting down.
TTCTGTGGAAATTGTATCCATTACTGTATATGACCTAGATGATTGGTCTTGGATCAGTTCACCATTTGGAGCATTTCTAGTTGAATCATTGGTTGAAATGACAATTTGACCTCTGTCAGATAAAATCACCCCTGGCTCGATATTAAATGAGGAGCCGATAGTTGTTCTTTGTTCTATGTCACCATCGCTTCTTTCAACTCTAACAAATCCTTGGACATCATTAGGAAGAACTGAATCTAAGTTTTGGCCAAGAGTTACTGTATTTTGCGTTTGACCTAGAGTCGTGACTTCATTTGTCACGGCAACGACTGTATTGGTGTTCGCTACTCGGCCTGAGACATTTTGACCGGCTTCGTTTGTTTGCGCCGAAACACTTAATCTTGTCGTGTCACTAACTTGAGTTGAGTAGAGACCTGCTGCATTGGTAATTCCTTGATCTGCATCGACAGTTACTATTGTTCGAACGAGATCATTTTGTCCGACCGGAATATTGGTTGCAATTGTAGTGTTGAGACTTGTTGTTGTATCCAACTCGGTTTCTAATGATCGATAGTTTGTTATTGCTGTCACACTGATGCCTCGAGAAGGGTTCTCAGGATCAGAATTATCACTTGTATCAATTGTGAAGAAGCTTCTACCTTCAATTAAACGTCCATCTAGGGTATTGCGATATCTTCCAGAAACACCAAAGTCTTGACCGTCTTGATAAAAGCCAGAGCCTTCAATTGTCTGACCATTTCTTCCTGTCTCCACAAGAGAACTAAATCCATGTGAGCTTGATCCGTTACTTCGACTTCCAACCGCTCTCAACACAAGGCCTTCATTCGCTGTCACTGTTGAAAGAGATGTTTCGAGTATCTCTCCGTTTGGACTATTTGATTGAGTTAGACCTAAAATATTTGATTGTTGTCTGCGATTGTTTTGATTTGGATTGAGATAGTTGGGAATTTCAACATCATTAATGTCAGTATCGATGACATTAACATTTACCGGTGTAAATGTTTGTGCTGTAGGTAAGGAGCCTGTTCTAAAGGTTATACCAGCGTCACCATCAACTCTGGCTTCATCCGGTATTATTTCTTGATTTAGACCTTGAATTTGTAATGGTACTAAACCGGTTTGTTCACGTGGACTCGTTACGACCTGTGGTGTTTGAATAGTGATTGGACTTGGACGTCTGTCATTTGTTGGAATAGACCATACTTCTGGATCTTTCTGCGACAGGAGTTGGCTGGAAACGACATCTCTATAATCTTCTGGAACGAGTTCTGGTTTTAATGAAGTGCCATTAAGTTGTAGAAACTCTTGTCTGTCGCCCAATGTTCGATGGGTCGGCGTATATGAGTTTCTAACGAATTTTCCACTGGTAGTATCTTTAACAATAATGGTGTAACGATTCACACCTCGGTGGTTCTCATTGATGATTAGGCCTTGAGATAAACCAACCTGACTAAAGTATGAAGCCATCCTCTTGGTACGATCTAGGGGGACAGCCGAAGAAGTAATCGGGTCTTCATCCATTCTATTGATAACTTGATGAAGTATCTCAGTTTTCTCATTTAAACTTAAAGCACTAACACCACCAAAAGCGAGCGCCAGTTTAGTTGGATCTCTTATAATTCTTTGGTTGATGACTTCAACCAATAAGACACCTTTCGGCATATGTAATTTATATTTCTTAGAAGCGAATTCACTTAATTTTTGAGCAAGCTCTACACTTGAAATAGACTCAAGATTTTGTAAGTTATTCTCATTTGCGTAGGCGGCCATGAGGTTGAAGAAAGGGTAGATCTCATCTGCAAAAGCAGAAAGCTCAGGAGCATCTCGAAGGAGCGCGGCCATTTGAAGATTATAAGTTGCACCTGGAATGCTATAGGCGGGTATATCAACTCCTGATGATTCGTTAATCTCCCCAATTTGTGTCTGGCAAGAATTGGAATTAATAACATTGCTAAGATCTATGACATCAGCTTCAAGTGTATTACCTAAAGCTGGATCTATTGTTGTGACAACATCACTGACGGAAAGAGAAAGAGTTTGTAGAGAAGTATCAAATGGTGTTTGTGATGAAGTATTTTCAGCAAAACAGAGTTTGGAAAACAATATAAGAATGATGCTAAAAAAAGTTAACTTCATACTAATATTATCGGTTTATTTGTGATTTTTCCAAAGTCTATGTCTGTTTCTCTAAGCTTAATCTTCTTAATCTGACAACTTAAGTTGGCAGATTAATGAATTATTAATTGTCTTAGATTTTAGCTCTTTCTGAGAAGAAGTTAAGTGGCTGTCTGACGTCAACAATACCGCCACCCTTTGGTTTAGGGAAGTCGATGAGACGAAGAACTGAAGCCATACAATCAACTCCACCACCTGAAAAACGTGAGTCTTTGGCCTTAATGTTAATTTTAGAAACTTTACCGTCTTTACCAATTCTAAAATTCATATCAAGAACACCTTCAACATCTTCTTGTTTTTGAAGCTCTTGTTGATAGCAATGTCTAAACTGTGGCAGGTATTCAGCAAGGATCTTACGTAGAAGTTCTGGATCCATAGAACCCATCACAACGGTTTTAGGTGCTGCATATGTTGTGTCGATGCCACCTTTTGCCGCAAGTCCTTTCGCTCCTGAATCACGGTTAAAGGCACCGTTCATGCTTTCACCAAGACTACCAACTGCTCCTGAAGACTGAGCTTTAAGAAGGTTTTTAGAATTGGTGTTTGCACTTTTAACATTTGAAGTTGAAGCCAGTGATCTTGAAGCACTATTGGCATCAACCGTTGGAGACTTACTATTCATAAATGAGCTCATGGCCGAGTTCATTTTAAACTCGTAAGCTTTCATCTTCGGTTTCTCAGCTACTTTTTGCTGAGATGGAGCAGGGGCGGCAGCGGCCGGAGCACTTGCCGGTTGCTGTTTTGGCTGTGGCTGTTGAGCCGCTGCTTTAGCTGTCTTAACTTCTTTTTTCTCGTATTCTTTTTGTTTTACACCATCATCTTTATCAACTTTATTTGGTGTTTCTGCTGTTTTTGTTTTTGTGACATCTTCAGACTTAATAGCTTTTCTATAAATAACAGCAATTTGTTTTTCTTCAGGTGGTTTAATACTGGTATCTACTAAAAGAAGTAGCAGCATAAGACCCATTACGGTCCCAAAAATCTTACCAGAATCTTTTAGGAAGGCCGTATCTTTGCCAATCAAAGATGCAATTTTTAAGTGTGGAGGAGTTTCAACTTCTCTGGCTATGACTTGTAGAGTTCTATAAGTCCAGCTAGTCGCTTCGTCGTCGTGAGTTTTTTCAAATCCAGTAATATCTAAGAACTCAATGCCTGTACCAATTTGTTTGGCAAAAGGAATCTTTTGATTTGGTTCTAAAATAGGAAATAAGACTGAATCTTTTGTATTTCTGCCCGCCAAATAATATTGCTTATGGCGCATTCTGAGGTATTCAGTGCCTAAGATGACTCCATTAGATAAAACCATGACTTCAACTGAGCGATCATCAATAGGAACAACAATGTCATCATCTTCTGCCTCAGCTTCACTGACATCAACAAAACTATCAACATCAACTGCTGTGGCTAAAATCTGAGATAGTGATACTGCCTGGAAGGAACTTTCATCGAAGGTGATATCACAGTACTCATCATCGATAACAACAAGACCTTCTTTTGGAGGCAGCCCGGGAAGAAGGCTTCCAATATCCTCTTCCTCGAGCTTAATCACATCCTGATCTACGTCTTCGATACGGTCCGTCTCGCTCGATATCTCTTCCATAAGGAACTCGACCGGCCCGAAACGGAGACGGTCTCCGTCGCCAAGACTAGCTCTTTCTACACGTTGTCCGTTAACCCAAACACCGTTATCAGATTGCAGGTCGATTACATTGATAATGCCATTTTCGACGGTCATCATGGCATGGTAAGTTGAAATATGAGGATCATTAAGATGAACATCAGCATGCTCAAATGAGCCCACTAATAGTTTGCGTTTAGACAAATCAAAGCGCCAGCGAACTTCGCCTTGCTCGTAACAGATCATGGTAGTGAGCGTTCGCTTGCTCATTCGCTTTCTCCCGATCTTAGCCCTGTGAAGAGGCTTGTTTCGCTTCAGCAGCTTCTTTAGCAGCCTCAGCAGCATCTTCACGGCGTTGAACTTCTTCTTGAACGAGTTGTTCTAATTTCTTGGCCATATCTGATAGCCTTGAAATAGTTTCACCGGCCTTATCGACCTTATTCAATTGTTCTTCGGCTTTTTCAACGTTTCCACTGAGGTAAAAACCCATGGCTTTATAAAATGAAATATCTTGACGATTATTCTCAGTCTCTGGGACTTCACTTAAAACTTTTAAAGCAACTTTATTGTTTCCATCGAGAAGGTGAGCAACAGCTAATGAAGCCAACACATCAGGATCCTGTCTATTATTGCGATAGAGTTCAGCCAGTAAGCCTTTAGCACCTCTAGAATTACCCATTAATAATTCTATTTGAGCTAAATTATATTTAGCAGTTAAGCTTTGATCTGCTTTTGATAGCTCGGACCTTGCCTCAGGATAGAGCTGACGTTGCATATAAAGTAAACCAAGATTATTGTGAATCGCTTGATTAACTTTTGAATTTTTTCCTAGACCTAAAGCAAGACGATAAAAATACTCAGCCTTAGCGCCGTCATTTCCATACCAATGGCAATTACCAACAACCATCCAATATGAAGAATCTTTTCTAAAAGTTGAAAGATTATCCTTCAATAGTTGTTGTCCCTTATCACTTTCGCCACTTTGACAAAGTTTTGTTGCTTCACCGAGAACTCCATTATCCTGGGCCCAGTCATTTAAACGTTTACCATCAAAGCGAATAGTTGTTTCAACAAGGAATGAATCATTTTGTGGCGCGGTTGAGCGCTCAAAGCGAGAGCTTGCACATGAGGTTACAAAAAATAGAAGAAGAATAATTTTAATCATTATCTTTCTCCTTTAGTGCTTGCCGTTTTTCTATAGCGCACTTCAGGTATCGTCATTGGTAAGGCAAGAACCGCTGCAGGGTGACTCCAGTTCATTTTTGATAGAACAGGACCATGTTTAAAGGCTGCAACACTGTTTGGACTTTCAAGTTTCCCACTTTCAACCAGGCGTTCAATCTGCCTTGATTGAGCTGCAGCTTTCACTCTCATAGGTTTTGATACCTGAACCATAAAGCCTTTAAACTGACCAGCAAATTCATCAGGAACACCTTGAGGTGTATATCCTTCAATAAGATTTGCTGCAGTCGTATAGACGTGGTTCATTGAAGCTACAGCTCGAAGAACAAGCTCAGCTTCACCGTTCATATATTCTTCAGCCTGGGCCGCAAGATTTTGAACTGAAGTTAAAACCTTCTCAAGAGCAGGGTTATAAACATCCTGATTAAATGGCGTCATCAGTGGTAATTTAAAATCTTCTGCAGCTTTTTTAATTTGTTCAATTTTCTTAATAGAACTTAACGTTTTATCTAGCCACTCTTTAGATCCAACCATTTTAATCGCTTTTTTGGCATCGCTATTATCAAGGTCTAACCATAAACGGCGTTTTGCTAGATCTAGAAGTAGATCCTTTTCTCCATCAATAGCAGATAAAGCTTTGCCATTTGCTTTCCACTCATCCATGGAGCGATCCAGATCACCAAGCCCGAGAGTATGATGATAGCCTTCAACCGTTTTTTCCATTAAAAACTTTGTGCCTAAATCACATTTAGCACCAACTTTTAATAATTCGTTTGTTTTGTTGTTATCAAGTAAACGAATTGTATATGCTCTTGAGAATAGGTCTCTCATGAGTTTCTTTTCACTTCGTTTGTCTGAACACATCTTTGTTAAGAGAGCTTCACTCATTGAACGTGACGTAGCAAAGTCCTGTGCCAATAAAAGCTCTTCACTCATGGCGTTCATTTGCGGCAATGCTTTACCAAATGGATCTTTCTTTTCTTGAACGCTTTCTTTCGCTTCTGCATCCATTAAGACGATTGACTTACCAAGCCACTCAAAAGACTCCTGGCCACGGCCCAGTTCTAAAAGAACCACTGATTGTGTGAAAGCAGCTTGTCTTCTAATCGTTACAGGATATGTTTCAGCAGCTGCCAATCCGGCAAGGCCTTCGAGTGCAAGAGCTGGATCGCCAGAACGACGAAGTTTGTCTGTTTCTTCGAAAAGAAGCTGACCAAGAATACCAATCGCTTTGTTGATTTTATCTTTATCGAAATCTAAATATCCTTTTTCAAGACGCTTAATTGAAGAAGATAATGACGTCGCATCTTTCTTCTTAATTTGATCATCCATTAATGTCGCCATCATATCCTGTTGGATCTTGATGTCTTTGTCGTAATGCTTTACGTAGCTTGATAAAACAGCATCAGCTTCAACGGGACGAGACTGATCAAGATAAAGTGTGAAGAGTCTGCCATAAATAGTTCTAGATGTTTCATCCACAGGCCATGTTTTTAAATGTCTTGTATAAGTGTATTCGGTAAGTGCAGCGAGCTCTTTGCCTTTAACATGTCCTCTTGTGAGGATCGATAAAAGGGCATTAAGATTTTTTCTTCTTAGCTCATCGATATCTTTTTCTTTAGAGTCCAATTTTTCAAGAAGATTAAACGAGAGGCTATATGTCTTAGATGCTCTAGAATCTTCTTCAACGACATATAGCGTTTCACCTTGATAATAACGATACCAAGGAGTCTTAACAGGATTGATTCCAGCAAGAATGTCGAAATACGCTAAGATTCTTTCGCTTTTTGGATGATGATCAGCTAGTTCATATTTTGTCTTGGCCAATCTTTCTTGTAACCAACCGGCAAAAGCCTGGATACGATCAACCGCTTGATCTCTCTCCATCTCTTCAAGAGGAGTCTCTTTGTGAAATGATAGTAAATCTTGAGCTGCTTTAAACAATAAGTCTTCACGTTTAAAGTTACGATAGAAATCTAATTGGAAGAGGTGAGTGCTAGCGATCATTCTTGTGTGTTTTACTGCACGGCCAATTTCGAGAGCGTTAAGTGTAACTTCTTGAGCTTCAGGAAAAAATCCTTTATCAGCAACTTTTCTCGCAAAATTTAAAAGGGTATCAGCTTTTTCTTTATCATCTTTAATTTTTTCAACAAAGAAGTCGCGTGCTTCTAGCGGTCTTTTATCTAGAATATGGAAGACACCAATAGCCTCAAGAACTTGAGTTCCAATATCTGTATACTTCACAGGATGTGGGTTGTTTTCACTATTTGAATCAAGAATTAACTGATAAGTCAGCTTAAGGTTATCGATGGCCTTAGAATAATTTGAAGTCTTAACATGACACCAAGACATATTGTATAAATGTTTCGTGCGCCACTCATCGTTGGCATTGCCTACAACCTGATCATAGTACTTTAGGCACTTTTTATATTTTTTACCGTTATAGTAGTATTCTGCGAGAGAAGTCATCGCGTTGTGACGTAGACCACCTCTTCCACCTGCAAAGCGAAGAGCATTAAGGAGAAAGCGTTCTGAATCTTTATCTTTATTATAATCACGTTCGTTTAAACCAAGGGTGTACCAAACTTCTGCCTTGGAAGGATATTTTGGAAAGTTCCTAAGAAGCTTCATCGCCATAATACGAATTTCTTTATGCATGGCCGCCGACTCTTTAAAGAAAGCCGGCTTACCCAGATCTTTTCTCACTTGAGGAGAAGCCGCAAAAAAAGCTTTGTTTTCTTTCTCGCGAACAAGTTTAATCTTTTCAGAATAAAGCTCTACGAGTCTATGAGTTAGACGTGGGCTTAAACGACGAATGCCTTTAATCGTTTTAACTTCCTCATCAATAAGTTTCCACAAAGTATGCCATTTCTCCGGCATAACAGGCTGCTTAGACACGCCAGCAGCATGAACACTTAAAGTTAAGGTCAATAGAAGTAGTATCAGTTTTTTCATTTTTAGTAATTTGCCTGCACGATAAATTTAAATTGTGGGTATCCGGCCAAAGCAGCAGTATGCATCACTTTTCTAACAGTCGCGTAAGGTAGTGTTGCATCAAAGACCAAGTTAATATTCTTTGGCTCTTTTAAGTTATTCTCTTTCGCTAATTTATCATCTTCTACTTTAATCTCAGTAAGCCTTGTATAAAGATCCGGGATTTTATCAGCATTTCCAATCACTGCGCCAAGCTCTTTATTGTTCACAAATAGCTTGCTGTCTTTATTGACTTGGACAATCACAGCGTGATTACCAAGAAGTTCTGTATTGGAGTTAGGCAGTGTAATGTCTTTAGCTAAGTCGAGAGTTAAGTCCGAAGCGTTATAGCTTTTAAGTAGAAACACCAAAAGAATAACAAGAACATCTAATAGAGATGTAATATCAACATCTGCCATTGCCTTGTCTTTTCTTTGCTGTCTAAGACTTGGGTTTCTCATCAAGACCTCTTATATTACTGTTTCAAAGATAATTTGATCAAAAAGGGTATCAGTTTGTACTTGATTACCTTTTTTACTTTTACCTTTTACAACACCTTGAGTTTTTTCTAGTTTTTTTACTGCATCCATAATTTCTACTAACTGCTGATATTTAAACTCTTGGTTTGGCTTAATAATAATGCTTTTCTCATCAATATTTTTTGCTTTAATCTGAACCAATGTTTTAATCAGTTCACCAAGAACAAGTTTTCCATCCTGTTCTTGAATTTTAATTTTTTTATAAACTCTATTTTCTAGTCCAGTGGTCACCATGATCTCATCTTTTCTAATATCTAAAGTTAAGTTCAGTGGTGGCTCTTTATCTTTTTTGTCTTGGCTAATCGTCGCAATAGCTGGGGCATCACTGCCGATTTGGACGATATCGATAAATTGTGCAGACATTAGAAGAAAGAAAATGAAGATAAAAATAGCGTCTAGGATAGGCGTTAAGTTTAATCTTTCAATTTTTTTGCTTCGTCTTATCATTTTCACAAGTCATTCTCCTTAAATTTTTCTTAGGCGACTTTAGGAGTCGAAGGAACCTGTGGAGCTGGCTTATGAGAAACAGAAGCATGCTGATGTTTTGTTCCTAGAAGGTCTACAAGCTTTGTAGAGTTCTCTTCGATCTCAGCAATAATTTTTTCTGACTTACTCATTAAGATTGTATGAACAACCATAATTGTAATGGCCGAAACAAGTCCTAGTGCCGTCGTGTTCATGGCAACGGCAATACCGTTGGCAAGAAGTTTTGCTTTATCTGCAGGGTTTGCATCAGCAACGGCAGCAAATGATTGAATAAGACCTTGAATCGTTCCCAGAAGACCAATCAACGTCGAAACGTTGGCGATCAAACCAAGATAGTTCATTCTTTTATCAAGCTTTGGAAGTGATTCTAAAATAGCAGAATCAACAGCATCGCGAATTTGCTCTTTTGTTTGATTTGCTCTTTTTAAACCCGATCTCATGACCTGACATAAAAGAGAATTACTATTTGAACAAAGCTGGATCGCTTCTTGGACTTCATTTAAAAGCACATGCTTTTTAATTTTTCCCATGAGCGCACTACCATTAATATCAAAAGTAATGATCGCTTTAACTCTTTCTACACTAATACAGATACCAACTAGCCAAATAGCTAGAATAATCCACATGAAGACACCACCATCATTCATGAAAGAGGCTAGGGCATGGATAAATCCAGGATCTGTTGCCTGTTCAGTTAACCCTGAAAGGTTCGCTGGATCTGTTGCCACTGCGGCTGCTGTTTGAGCAATATCTGTTGCCGCTTGGGCCGTTGTTGCTGCATCCATTTAAAGTCCTCCTACAAACGTCTAACTTTTTAATTATCTGAGGTTTCTAATATCTTCTTCTAATTCCGGTACAAAATTGGCTCTGTCATATAAACCAGCTGCAAAAATTTTTCTCTCTCTTTCTCTAACGGAGAGATCTCCTGGTGCTAAAACAGATCCTTTAATTTCTAAATTTCCCAAATCAAAGCTTTCATATTCTTTATATTTGATGATCACGTCTTTATCGGTCGCTTGAGCAAAACACTTGACTGTAAAGGTCAGACATATGAGTGTTACAATATATTTCATTGACCACCTCTCATTGTGATTTCAGTGGCTTGCCTTTTAACCGTTTCACAATTTGATTTCAATCCAAACGAATAATCACCCAGTTCATCGGCCCAAAACTCACCTTTGAACTCATAAAACTGTTGCTCCACTTTTCTCGAAACGTTTTCATAGCTTCCGCGACCACGATCAGCGATAAGCTGCTTATTTTTATAAACAAGCTCACGCTTATTCGACATGATTTCCAATTTTATATTAAACATCTCATAACTCATGGCATGGATGTCGTTGACGAAATTGAACATTAATCTTTTGATAAAGTGATTGAGCTTCTTCGTTCTAAAAGAAATCATTCTTTGTAACTCAGCTTTGATTGTTCTTCCGAAATAATCATTTTTAAGACTATTTACATATTTATTTTCGTTTATTGCTCTTTTGTAATTGACCAGATCAACGTTAAAAATAATTTTCTTTCTAATTTGGGTTAAAAGCTGGCGAATAAATGGGCTTTTATCTTCATTGTCTTTAATTGGTGCAAGTGCCAGCTCAAGAAAATACTTATGTGATCCTTTTTGTGGAAGTATAAGTGACTTGAGCTCATCCGCCTTAGGCTTATAAACTTCATAGAACTGTTCAACTTTCGCTAGAGCATCATCATAAAGACATAGGCGATAATATGATAACGCAGAAAGAACCTCTGCCTCTGGAAAAAAGTAACTTGAAAGCAGGGGAGACTTATAAGTTACTCCAAGTCCTAAAGCACGGTTATAGTCTTTCATCTGATAAGCCGTCCAAGCTCTTTCAACTAAAATATAAGGCCAGCGATAAGATGTCTTTTCGATTTGGTCATAAGTTGTCATGGCAAGTTCATGCTTGCCATTTTCGTAGAACGATCTTGCCATATGAATGCGACATGTATCACTAAGAATCTTGAAATAACGTGCTAGTTTATCTTTATCACCAGCTTCATTCATTCTCTTATCAGCTTGCTCAATACAAGACTTATATTCATTCGCCATCGTCTTTTGGTCGTTATTGATGTTGGCGATAGCACCAAGAGTTAAGCGTGCTTCTGGAGAAAATTTATGATCAATAGGAACTAAGCTTAATCGTTGTTTGGCTTCTTTATATCTCTTAGCTTTAAACAACTTAATACCGTGAACAAAAGCTAATGAAGGTGAAGGGAATTTGCCAAGAATCGAATCATTAAGAGTCGTAAAATTATCAGTTCCAGTCTTTAATATTAGTTTTTCAATCATATTTTCTAGTGCTTCATTGTAAGCACTCGTTTCGATCAGGTGGCGCTTGGCAAAGACCACAGCAGAGTAATAATACTTACTCTTGTAAAGTTCTTGAGCGATATGAGCATTCTTATGCGAATCTTTAGATGTATTAAAGATTTTTCTAGCTTCATTTACTGAAGCTGCAGCATTTACGCTCAATAATTGAAATAAAAGGATAAATAAAACTTTCATCTATCCTCCTATTAAAATGAAAAACCAACACCAAGAATGATGTCAGTATTATTTCGCCACGACTCTTGTGTCGCACGATTAGGAATATCAGCTCCAGGAGCATTATAATTATTTCTAAGTAACTCTAGATCGATATGAAAGTTCTTGGTCGCATGAAAGCGAAGCTTTGTCTTCGTTACAATTGTCGTATAACTTTCTTTAGCAAATGTATTAGCTTGAGTTGGACTTGAAACTGACTTTGCATTACTTTCAGTATCAAATTTCCCCACACCTAAACCAAAACTCCAATCAAAGTAAAAGATTTTATTAAACGTATTAATCTTTCCATAAAATGGTGCCCATACTGCACCAATTGCATAATTTGAAAGTGGACGTCTTACAAAAGGTACCGACTGGTTAATAGTCGCTAAACTTTTATAAGCATCGTTGTCTGAGTTTGAATATCCAGAATAAAAAAGATCAATGGCCCAGTCTTCATGAAAGAAGTAACCTGCCTCAACTTTAAATCCTGTTGTATCTTGATAATTTGAAGATTGACCTTGCAAAAAGCCAACACTTCCATAAAAACTATTTTTCTTTTTATAAACTTTATTCTGTAGAACGTAGACGCTCTTATCAGGGTCAAGCCATAAAAAGTCATAAAGATCTTTCTCAGAAGCCTTAAGGCTCCCCGCGAGGAGGAGCCCAAGGATTGCTGTTGCAAGTAAAGTGGCGCGATAGATGCCACGAGCTTTAACTACCATTAATTTCCTCCGACACAAGATCTGTAGTAAGCAATTACAATAGAGCCTGCATCAGGAATCGCAGCTGGATCAAAACGGATCACGCGATTAACAGGATCATAGGTCCATCCACTAGTAAGCTCTTGACCATTAAGAGTAATGCGAATTTGGTTATCAATAGGTGTACTTGAAAGTGGAAAGGTATCTAAAAGATTTAGAATCGATCCACCAAAATCACTAAGCGTGTCATAAAATGGACGGTGAATATCAGCGACAACACCATTCATATTATTCGTATGCTCAATATATCTTGTACCAATACTTTCTTGTGAACTTGGATCTTGAGTCGTTACAATCGAATACGGTTTAATATAACCAGCATTAGCTTTTATCGCTCTAAGTGCTGCTGTATAAGTTGCCACTGCACCAGCTGAAAAATCTTGCTCATCCGATACATAAACAACTGCAAGGTATGCGTTTGGTCTAGCCCAAGACTGGTATCTTTCAAAGAAGCTTTGTGCTCCATATAGACCCATCTCTGTACCAGAACCATTTGTTCCAACTCTAATCCAGTTTTGAAAGTTTGAAATAAACTGTGCTTCATTAGCAGCTGCAGCAGCAGAAGTTAACTGATTTGTATCACCGTTCATTAAACCATTAAGACCGTTTCGACCATCAGTTGTAGTAATCGCCATTTTAAAGTCGACACCTTTAGTGATGAAGTCACGAATAAATAAATCAAAGTTTGAAGCAAGGTCAGCTTGTTCGTTACCCATTGAACCAGAGTTATCAATAACCCAAAGGATATCGACTGAAGCATCTTGAGCTACGTTTTGAACGAACTGATCGTTAGATTCAGTTGGAGTTCCTGTTCCACAAACACCAGGTGTTGGATCAGGGGTTGGAGTAGGGTTTGGAGTAGGAGTTGGATTCGGGGTTGGATCTACAGTCGGATTGCTATCCGTTATAGGGTTACCCGGAACGCCCACGCCTTCCAAAAATTCTTTTTGATAGAACTCATCTTGTTGACAGCCAGTTGCAAGGATTCCCAACGTTGATAAACAAAGTAGGGTCATCATATTACGGATCTTCATGTCCGCCTCCGTCGTTTTCACGACAGGACGAAAGCGCATTCCAATATCCTGTTCCCCTTATTCAATGGCATAAGCCTAAGGTTCACATAAGATCGCTGCTTTCGCTTCCCTTCATCATGACTCTTGATTCTCTGCTACTGACGTACAACATTGAGCGGACGGACAACTGCGAATCAAAGCCGTTGCATACATATAAGTAACTGAATTCTATGCTTCCTAGAAATAGGGTCAATATTCATGAGCGATAAGGTACGACATACACCTTAAAAGCCTTTAATTTTAGTAATATAGGTCTAAGAAAATTATAAAAAACCACAATTTTTATTCACCATTTTTATTCTAAAAAGCCGCCAGAAATTTAAGTCAATGAATGTAATACTAGGCTCTTATATTAATGCTATAATAGTAAACAATATAATGATGGAGTCAGGTATGTGTTTATTATGTGTTGAGATTGTAAAAGCAAGAATGAGTTCTAATGAAGCGAGACGCGCGCTAGGGGAGCTTATCAATACAGCTGAAGACTCTGTGGCCCGTGAACATTATATTGAACTTATGCATGCTGTGGATGATGAAGAAGAATTAAAAGAGCTTGCTAAAGCTGGTGCCGATCAAACCAAGTAGTTCTTAAGTTCTTTTAGAATCTCATCATTAATTCGATGATTCGTATCCTGTAAAAGTTTGAAGTCTCCCTGACGATTCAAGCGACTCAATTGTTCATGCTTTTTCTTTGCTTCTGTAGGGTTTACCATATCATCATCAGCTCCACTAATAGCGTGAACTTTAAAATCTTCTTTTCCTTGCTTCATCATATCCGGTCTAAAAGAAGAGTTAATGCAAATGACTTTTTCAAGCGCTGTTAGCTCTTGGGCCAAAAATGGTGCAAGATAACCACCTTGAGAATATCCAATAATAATTTTCTTTCGATCAGTTAAATTTAAATGATCGATTAAATCCTTAACGATATTGGCAGGAATATCATACGGTACATAATACTGCTGACTTTTTGAATCGTAGAAATACCAAGCAAAACCTAAGCATTCTATAGTTCGTGCTTTGCCAGGAAGTGGGTAAGGACCATTGGGGACAAGGATGGTTGAGTTTTCTGGCAGGGCAGATTTGATTAAAGGATAGAAATTATCAGCAGATTGTCCATAGCCATGAAGGCAAATATAAACTGGGCCACCATGATCTTCAAAAAGATAATCGACGCGGTACTGAGAGGGAATATATTGAGTTTGATATTTCATTTAATAAACGGGGATTTCAAGAATAATACAATAAAGCCAAGTGACCGCGGCTGTAAAAAGTGGAATGGTTAAATTATCATCCAGCCTAATCGGCACCATTTCAAAAACACCAACAGTGAAAGCGACAAAAAAAGCTAAACCTAAAGCTGTTCCAGTGGTTGGAGCGTAGCCAAGAAAAACCAATGCAGTTGAAGTAAAGCATCCAGCAAAAAAAGCTAACGATCCTTCAATACTTTTATGAGCAACAACTCTAAGTCTTCCGTATTTGATTCCTATCAGGGCGGAGAGTGGATCAGCAATGGCCAGGGTGAGAATCGAAACCACGGCAATCGGTTTTGGAAAGGAGAGGATGGTAAGTAAAAGCCCCATGACAAAGGGAATACCCGCAGACTCTTTAAGCTGCTCTTCAGCGCGCAGCAAATACTTAGAGAACTGCTCAAAATGTCCTGAAAACTCAGGGTAGTTAATCCTGACTTGCTCCATAATATAGAGAACGCAAGCGATTGTTCCTAAGATTGAAACGGCTTGTTGGTGGGTAAGTAGGAAATTATAAATAAAGGCAACTGTAACGCCTGAGCCCATATGAAAAAATCGGCGCGGTAGCTGTAAGTCTTTACGTGTCGCAACGATGGTTGTGTCTGTGTTTTCCAAGAATGTCTCCTAATGACTACCTTATCGTTTTTTTGCTAATCTTCTTAAATAACCGATGGTTTTAATATGACGAATATTGATTTATACATGCTAAAATAAGCGAAATTACTCTTGGAGCTCACTTGAAAGATATGATCAAGAATCTACTGGCCGAGGCTCAAGCCTATAACGGCTTGGAGGCGATACAGTCTTTAATCGAAGACGGTCAAAGCCTTTCAGCTATTCCGATGCAACCTCTTTATGTTGCTTCTAGAGCGCTTGATTCTTCTAATATGTCAGCTCTTTTGCCAAGACTCACTCCAGAGCAGCGAAATGTTTTTTTAGATATTGATCTTTGGAAAAGAGATGATCTTGATCCGGATCGTTTTGATTATTGGCTTGAAGCTTATCACCAATGTGATGTCGATGAGATTAAACAAGAGTTTATTAATTCTTCTGAATTCTATCTTTTTTTAAAAGCGAGATTCAATGTATGGACTTTCGATGTCGAAGATCCAAATTACCCTGATCATGACTATTATTTTTTAACAGATGATAGTCTTTTACTTTTTGAATACTCTGAAGATTATGAACAAGTTCATGAAGCCAAAGCACTCATTAGAGAGCTCTATGCCCAAAAAGGTGTTGAGCATGCTTATACCTATCTTTTTAAATTGGTGAGCGATTCTTATTCCTCGCTTGAAGAGATTGAGTATAAAGAGAAAAAAGAGCGTCTCAGAGATTATGGTTTTGTCGATTATTACGACGCCCTTGAATACGAATCGCCATTTCCCAATCTTTTAATGCTGGATGGGTTTGTTCGAAAAAAAGAAGCTGCAACAGGTAGCCTCGATCCGTTTCATGAAAATCAAAATGTGTCTTACCAAGCCATTGCCCCCTATGCCGAAGGAACAAATGATCTAGCGGCTGAACTTAATAAAGTCGAAGATGAAAAGCGCGCAAGGTTTTTAAATTTCAATTTTATTAGACTCATTAATGCCAGTCTTGCTCTGCAAGATGGTATTAAAGAAGGCGGCATGGCCGTCAACAGAGTCGGACATCGAACACGTAATATCTTAGCGCTAGGACATGAGTGGGTTAAGTCGCAAAAAGATTGGGGAGAACAGGGCGTATTCAGTGTGTTTGAATTTACAGATCTCTACAAAGTTGGACTGACCTTAATTTCTGTAGAGCAACGAAAAATTAAGAAAACACTTCGTGAAACAGGTTTTGATAATGACGATAAATTTCTAGGAACTTATTGGGGAGACTTTTTAGATGAGAGCTTTCTAGATATTCCTAAGTTCTATCGCCCATATTTTCCTTCTGAAGAACTTAGAACTCTTGAATCATGGAAGGGATGGTCTACGCATATTGAAACCTTCTCACAAATGGCTCCTTTTGCAGCTAAGTTTGGTGAAACATTTAAGGCTTTAGTTAAAGCGGGACAACTTGTTGATGATTATTACTTAAATTACAAAGTTGATGAAATCGAACTCGAAGCAATCTTGTTAACAAGTTTTGCCAACCATCGTCTTGGTCATTTTAAAGCTGGTATGCCACAACGTATGGGATTAACGATTGATGAATTTAAAAGCTTTGTTCATCCGTTTTCCAACGCCGAAGGTGAGATCGCTTTAAGTGATGAATTGTTGAAAGCCGTTAAGGAATTTCTTGAAAATTTTGGTATGAACCAGATTCACGGTATGGATTCTTATCTAGCTTACCTTGTTCAAAACCACCTCGATGGTTATGATTATAACGGGCTAGCCTTTGAAGAATTTAAACACGTTGGTGGACCAATTCTTCTTAATCGTCAGACTCAGTAGCTTGATCGGCAGGCTTAAAGGCTTTGTTGAAGAGCCTTTCCATCTCTTCGTTAAAAGCGGAGTCATGGGAAAGGATTTTAGGTACGAGCTGTTTGAGTAATAGCTCTTTTTTTTGCTTTTGTTCGGCTAAAAGTTTTTTACTTTGAGGATGCTTTTTTAACGTTTTAACTTTTGAGCTGTAAAACTGATCTAGTTTTTGAAGTCTAATATTTTCATTTTCTAAAAAATTATAAAGCTGAAAAGTATCGTCACCCGAGCGTGGATCAATGGAGCCTTCTCTTATTTCAGTGCTTTCAAATAAATCAAAGACTTCTTCAAAGCCACTAAGCTCCTTCATTTTATCTGTAGGGACTCTTTTGATATTTTTCTTAGCCATTTATTTCATACTCTTTAAAAGCATTTCTAAAAAATGTGTTTCTCTGGTCAGTTTATAAAGTTTCTTATGCTCTTTCATTTCAGTTTTAACTGCATGATCGAGCTCGCTTAGGTCAAGATTGGTGATTTTATCTGAAACCAATTTAACTCGGTTAAGCAGAGATTGCTCTTTATTCTTAAGTCTTTTGGTTTTTTGTCTAAAATGGGATGGGAGATTTTGCTCCAGAGGAACGACGTTCAAGACAGGATGAAATTTCAATATTGGGCTAATGAGGTAGCATGGATAGGGAAGATTAGGGTGGATTCCGAGTTGCTCAAACGCTGAAACGACCGCCTCAGCTTGGACTTCAGCCTGTTGCTCGTCTTTGGCCGATAAATGAATATAGATAGCAGATCTTCCTGCACCAGCGCGGTGGAGAAGCTTGACCAGTACTGGAATACTAAAGTCGGTTGTTTTTACTTCTTCAAAAACAGGTAATTTCATAGGAACAGAATACCGCACTTTCGGGGATTTAGGTGGAGAATTACAATATAAATATATGAATGATTTTCCACATACATTATTGCCTGATCATCTCACTTTGCTTTTGAAAGCAAACATGTCTTCAAACGGACAATTGGCCAAGGAACTTGATCAATATATCTATAAAAGAAAAGATCTCTATGAACTTGTAAGAATACATTTTTCAGAAGTTAATCAATTCGGCGCTGTTGGTAAACTTATTAAATCAATTGGTTGGATTGGGTTTCGCGATAAAATTTCTGCATTGTATTTAAATTATATGTGGAATGGAAGTTATAGTTCTGCACAAGATTCGACATTTTTAAATGATGTGCTTTCACTTGAAAGTTTCGTGTCTCAAAACAGCGTACAAAATTATTCTAGAGGATTTCTTTTAGGTATGTATTTAAAAGGTGCAGAGGTTAGTGGTTGTGATTTAGATACAAGTCTTCGAGTAAAAAATATTGTCAACGATGCTGAACTTAGAGGAATGCTAAGAGCGATGGGGTCCAGAGTCATCAAGATTGATTGGCTTATTTTGCAACTTATGCATTTTAGAGCTTATCTGGGTTTTAGTGCTCTTGTTTCAATGCTAAATCGCGCTTGTTCTTATGCCGAAATATTTGGCGAATTATCTATGGATCAAAGAGAAGAATTAACGATCAATATGTTAGCTTATGGAGCCTCTATCAATGAAACAAATATCTTCATTGATAGACCGGTTTAGAGGAAAAGAATATGAATGCAAATAATGCTGTATGGAATCTTCTAAATGATCTCTCGGCCAAAAAGGGTATCAATGAAATTGTGCTCAATCGAGCCAATGGTGTCTTTGTTGAAAGATCAGGTCAGTTCATTCAGCTCAATGTTCAACTTCCAAGAAAAGACGTAGATGAGTTCTTGCAAGATGTTGCAAAACAAAATGGAAAAACATTTAATTCAGAACACGCTATTATGGACGCAAGACTTCCTGATGGCTCCCGTCTAAATGCTATTCGTGAACCTTATGTTGATGGCCATCCTGCCATCTCTATTCGTAAGTATCAAAAACATATTAAAAGCTTTGATGAAAATCCTGGTGTGTTTGGGCTTAATGAAAAATGGGTTGAGTTTTTTAAGGCCCTCGTTTCTGCAAGATTTAATATTATTGTTAGCGGCGGAACAGGCACAGGCAAGACAACTTTTTTGAATCTTCTACTTGGAGAGTTATCGAATCAAGAGCGAGTCGTAAGTATCGAAGATACTTTAGAGTTACAAATCAATGTACCAAATGCAGTTAGACTCGAAGCTGTTCGAAACCTTAACGATGGAAAGCAATACTACGGCACTAGAGACTTAGTAAAAAATACTCTAAGAATGCGTCCAGATAGAATCATTATTGGAGAAGTCAGAGGTGATGAGCTGTTTGATCTTTTACAAGTCATGAACACGGGACATGAGGGGAGTATGAGCTCAATTCACGCCAATACTCCTTATGAAGCCATCTCGAGAATGGAAACTCTATATATGCTTGCAGGTTATGATGTTCCTTATCATGTCATTAGAAGACAAATTGCCAGTGCCGTTCATTTCATAGTGCAAATCTCTAGAGATCAAGAAGGGCAACGTGTTGTTCAATCACTAATTCAGCTAACTGGAGTTGAGAGTGATCGAATAACGCATCAAGCCATTCTTGAGCGTGAAGATGGGTTTCTTCGCACCACAGGAATTACACCTAAGTTTATGGAGAGATTTCATGAGCGTGGTGGGATTGCCCTTGATTTCTTTCGCTAGATAAGTTGTTGAAATTTATTAATAAAAAGTCATAAAAATCTTGTCACATTTTCCGTTTTAATTCGTAGTATTAACAGATGAAAATACTACTCTTAATTCCAATACTGATGGCTCTAAATGTATTTGCTGAAAGCATTGATTTTATGCAGGCTCAAAAGCAAGTTTTAGAGCATGATTTAATTAAATCGACCAAGTTTCAAGCTAGAGCGATGGATGATGCAGCTAGTGTTGCTGGAGCATGGGGAGACCCAATGGTCTCAGTGGGTGCCGCCAATTTACCCATAGATGACGGTCTAAGAAGAGATAAGACTCCAATGAGCGGGGTCGTCTTTGGTGTCGCTCAAAAAATCCCATTGGGAGCACGTATCTCGAAAAAAGAAGATGCTGCCAAACAAAGAGCAAAACAATTTTATTATCAATCAGAATTTACATCTCAAAAGTTATTGGCAAACTTTTGGAGTTATCTGATCAGTCTTAAAAGACATTCGCTAGATCTTGAATTTTTAAAAGAAAATGAAGCATGGCTAAAGAGTATGGTGCAAGTTTCAAAAAAACTTTATAGCAACGGTAAAATTACACAACAAGCTTTACTCGATATTCAAATTCGTCACCAGCAAGTTCAATCGAATATGGCAGAAAAAACAGGAGACATTGAGACAATCAATTCCAATATTGCTTATGTCTTAGGCAAAGATCAGCCAGTCTCAATAAAAGGGACACCATGGAATAAAATAAAGTCGGTTAAGACTCATGATGACCCAAAAGAAAAATCATTTAAAGCGGCCGTTGTAGCTTCTGAACTTGAGCAGTCAGCTGCTAGATGGGCAAGACTTCCAGATGCGACAATAGGTTTGAACTATATCAAAAGAAGTAATATTGATGGGCGAGGTGACTTTGTCGGAATCAGTATCTCAATGCCGCTTCCCTTTGGTTCAACTAGATCTGGACAAGAATCTGTTGCTGCCAATGAATGGATTGCCGCTAAATCTAATCTCAAAAATTATGAGCAATCAAAATCAGCTACATTGTATTCTTTAGATAAAGAAGCAAAGTCTATAGATCAACAGCTTGCTCTTACCAAAAAATCTCTAAGTTTTGCTAGAACGGCTAAGGAAGTATCTTCAAAATCTTATCGAATTGGTGGGGTTTCGTATTTTGATCTTTTGCAATCGGAACTACGACTTCAAGAGATTGAACTTAGGGCCAATGAATTAGAAGCAAAGCTCTCTGAAAATTATATTCAGCAAAAATTATGGAATAGCGACATGGTGATCCAATGAAAAAGCTCATACTGATTTCTCTCTTTCTCTTTGGATGCACCGACCACTCCGAGCATGAAACTAATTCTGAAGTAAAAAAAGAACACGCTGAACATTCTTATTATACCTGCTCGATGCACCCTCAAGTTCATGAGAGTGAACCGGGAAAATGTCCCATTTGTCATATGAACTTAACTAAAGTCGTCATGCAAAATAGTGATGAACCTGTAGTGAGCTCAACACCCGAGACAAAGCTTTATGCATGTAAAGATGATGCCTCCATTACTTCTCCATCTCCAACAATATGCCCCATTGATGGAGAGCAGATGGTTGAGGTTATGCAACCTGATTCTGGTAAAGTTGTTGCTAAAATTAAACTAAACAACACTCAGATAGATCATTTTGATGCCAAAGTTTTCAATGTTTCAACAATGCAAATGACAAAAGACGTAAGACTTTTAGGCAGCGTTATGCAGGCACAAGAAAAGGAGAGTAATATTCCACTTCGTGTCGATGGCAGAGTTGAGAAAGTTTATATCAAGTCTGAAGGTGAGTTTGTAAAAAAGGGCGATGCTGTCGTTGATATTTATAGTCCTACACTCATTTCTTCGGGGGAAGAGTTTGTCATTGCAAAAAAACAAGTTCTTAAACAACCCAATAGTAAAGACTACCGCGACCTTCTTCGCCAATCTGAAGAGCGTTTAACAAACTGGGGAGTTAGTGAAGCTCAAAGAGAGCAGTGGTTCAAAGATGGTGAAGTAAAAAGAACTATCACTATTTATTCACCTACTAGCGGAATTGTAACGGCTAGAAATGCGGTAAAAGGGAAATATTTTAAAGAAGGTCAAAGTCTTTTTGATTTAGTTGATTTATCAACAGTATGGGTTGAAATGGATGTCTATGAAGTTGATGCGGCCTTGGTATCAAATAATCAAGATGTCAGTCTCAGGTTTTCGGCCCTTCCTGGCACTGTTTTAAAAAGTAAATTGGATTTTGTCTCACCAGTGATTGATCCCAAAACTCGAACACTAAAAGTTAGAGCGACTCTTGATAATGATGATGGATTATTAAAAATCGGAATGATTGCAGATGGAAATCTTCAAGTTGAGTTAAATAGTCGTGAACTAGTCGTTCCACGATCTGCCGTTGTTGACACCGGAAAACGTAAGATTATCTGGATTCAAATCGGTGAAAAGGCTTTTGAGGCCAAAACGATTAGAACAGGCCTTAGTGCTGGAAGCTATATTCAAGTTTTGGAAGGTTTAGCTGAAGGAGATAAAATTGTCGAAAAAGGAAATTTCCTTTTAGATGCTCAGGCCCAACTCTTCGGTGGTTATCTTGAATAATCTGATTCAAAATCTTGTTGAAGCGGCGATTAGAAGACGTGTTCTTGTCTTCCTGATCTTTGTGTTGGTTGCCGTCTTTTCAATATACTCATTTAATAAAGCGAGAATAGATGCCATTCCAGATATTGGCGAAAATCAACAGATAGTTTTTAGTGAATGGGCAGGTCGTTCCCCAAAAGATATTGAAGAACAACTAACATATCCACTTTCAAGTGCGCTTCAAGGTCTTCCCGGTGTTAAGCGCATAAGAGGAACTTCAGCTTTTGGATTTTCGACAATTTATATTATTTTCAATGATGATGTCGATTTTTACTGGGCGCGCTCACGTATTTTAGAAAAACTTTCAAGTGTTGATGCCATTGTTCCTGAAGGTGTTACTCCTATGCTTGGCCCTGATGCTACAGGGCTTGGGCAAGTTTATATGTACACCATAGAAAATGCCCCAGATTCTGTAGATAAAAAATCTCTCGATGAATTACGTGCCATTCAAGATTTTTATACCAAATTACATTTACAATCTGTGAACGGCGTTAGTGAAGTTGCCAGCGTTGGTGGATTCATTCGTGAATATCAAGTTGATATCGATCCACGAAAACTTTTAGCCTACGATGTTCATTTTACCCAGGTGATTAAATCAATTCAAAATAGCAATCTTGATGTTGGTGCTGAAGTTATCGAGCAAGGTGAGCGTGAGATGGTGATCCGCGGGGTAGGCTTTCTTCGCTCCCTTGAAGATATTGAAAATGTAGTCGTAGGAGTAAAAGACGGAACCCCTATTCGCGTTAGAGATATTTCAAGTGTTGGCACTGGGCCTGGCTTTAGGCGTGGTGCCCTAGATAAAAATGGCCAAGAAGCTGTCGGTGGGATTGTAACTATGCGCTTTGGCGCTAATCCACAAGAAGTTATTGATGGAGTTAAGATTCGACTTGAAGAAATTAAAGACGGATTGCCACCAGGCGTAGTCATCAAACCTTTCTATGATAGAACAGAGCTTATTCAAAAAACACTTGGTGCTGTCTATAGCGCTCTCTCCCAAGAAATTATCATTACAGTTTTTGTGGTCATGTTTTTTCTTCTACATTTGAGAGCTTCTTTTCTTGTAACGTTAACTCTGCCATTTGGAGTAGGGATTAGTTTCATCTTTATGGATCTGTTTGGGATTGACTCAAATATCATGAGTCTTTCTGGTCTAGTGATAGCGATTGGAACAATGGTTGATATGGGTATTATTATCACCGAAAATATTTACTCCGCTCTGGCTAACAATACTGACCCAAAAAAGAGAATTGATGTCATCGTTGAATCCGCAAGGGAAGTTGCTGGGCCAATTTTAACGGCGGTTCTAACAACAATTGTCACATTCTTACCGGTCTTTGCACTTCAAGGAGCTGAAGGGAAACTCTTTGGTCCACTGGCTTGGGCCAAGACGCTGGCCATGTTTGGTGCCGTCATTGTTGCGATTATTTTAGTTCCAGCTCTATCATCATTTTTTCTTAAGGGACGACTCAAGCCAATTGAAGAAAATAAAGTTTCAATATTTATCCTAAAATACTATCAGCCAATGCTTCGTCTCATATTAAAAAATAGAGGTAAGTTCTTATTGATTCCTGCCGTGCTTATTTTGATTAGCGGTTTTGCTAGTACCAGACTTGGTAAAGAATTTATGCCTTCACTTAATGAAGGAAGTATTCTTTATATGCCTGTGACGACTCCTGATATCTCGATGACACGCGCTAGAGAACTTTTGGCCCATACCGATAAAGTGATTTCAACTCATCCACTTGTTCGTGAAGTTGTGGGTAAGTTAGGTCGAGCTAAAAGTGCTCTTGATCCGGCGCCAATTGGGATGTTTGAAACAGTCATTAATTTAGTGCCAGAAGATACATGGCCTTCGGGAACAACGATCTACTCCATTATGGAGGAACTTGATCAAATGGTTCAGGTCCCGGGACTCGTGAACGCATGGCTTTTTCCCATTGAAAATCGTGTAGCCATGATTTCAACCGGAATTAAAACGCCTATTGGGATTAAAATCTTTGGGTCAGATCTTGAAAAACTTGAAAGTTTAGCGGCTGATATTGCTAAGGAAGTTGAAACGATACCTGGTGCTTATGGTGTGTATGCAGAAAAAATTGTCGGCAAGCCCTATGTTGAATTTCATATCGATCGAATGGCAGCTTCACGTTTTGGTATTAATTCAGCTGATGTAAATAAAATATTACAAACCGCCGTTGGTGGCATGTCGATTGGTCAGTTTTATGATGGACGTGAACGTTACCCGATTCGTATGCGCTATAAAAAAGAGTTTAGAGAAGATATTGAAGAATTAAAGCGCGTCTTAGTTCCTAGTCCCTTAGGTCCACATATTCCAATCTCACAGCTTGCAAAGATCAAAGTTGTAACAGGTCCTGCAATGATTCAGTCTGAAAATGGTCTTCAACGAGCCACTGTATTAGTTAATATTCGTGATCGCGACTCAATTGGCTTTGTTGAAGAAGGAATAGAGAAGATTTCCAAAAGTATTAAACTGCCGCCAGGATATTCAATTGCGTGGGCCGGTCAATGGGAAAATCAAGAAAGAGCTAACACAAGATTAATGTGGCTAATACCTTTGTCTTTGTTTATTAATCTTATTCTCATTTATTTAGGAATTGGAAAACTTAGAGATGCAGCCATCGTATTTCTGGCAATCCCTGTTGCTGCTTCTGGTGGTATTATTTTACTTTGGATTCTTGGAGTGAATACATCCGTTGCTGTTTGGGTAGGATTTATTGCGCTATTTGGTATAGCTGTAGATGACGGTGTCGTTTTAATGAGCTTTATTAAATCTGAGCATGCTCGAAGTAAACCTCAAAATACAACTGAGCTTTTTGATATTATTGTCGAAGCAGGGTCTAGGCGTATTAGACCACTATTAATGACGACAGCGACAACTGTTATAGCGTTACTACCAGTGATGTGGTCTAGTGGTACCGGCGCAGAAGTCATGCGTCCTATGGCGATTCCTATTCTTGGTGGAATGACTATAGAACTTATTACATTATTTATTGTTCCTGTTATTTATAGTTATGTTGAACAAAATAGAATTCAAAAGGAGATTATCGATGTTTAAAAAAATGACTTTAACTATGCTTGTTCTTGCCAGCTTCAATCTTTTTGCAGCTAGAGCACCTTTAAACGATAAAGTTAAGAGTAATGTTGCTGAAGTTTTAAATGCCAATGAAGAACTACACGCTGCTTTTTTTGATTATAATAATGAAAACGTTCAAAAAGCAGCCATGGGCGTTGCTGAAAAGATTATGGCCATTAAAGATAAAGAAATATCAAAACTTTTAAAAGTCAGTCACGATAAGCTTATGGAAATGGCTAAGAGTGAAGATGAAAAAGCTAATAAAGAAGCCTTTTATGTTGTTTCTTTAGGACTTGCTAATATCATTCGAAAATATGATGTTGGCGGAAAATGGAATGTGTATTCATGTCCAATGGTTAAAAAGAGTTGGGTACAAGACTCTGCTAAAAATGATAACGTCAGAAATCCGTACGCTCCTGAAATGCCAGGCTGTGGTAGTAAAAATACTTCTTTCTAGATAAATTTGATTGGTTAAGTCCTATAGTTTAACAGGATAAAACGGAGCTTCCAAAGCTTTGCTCCAGGTTCGAGTCCTGGTGGGACGGCCAAGCCCGACTGAAATACATGGTTTCTAAAAGAAGCTCATTTCTTACCGATAAGAGCTTCGATGGTAAACAAGCTTTTCTTAACACTTTTCTTTTTTTGCTGGTTTTGTAGCAATTCGTTTGCCGATCAAGTCAGTTGTGCTCCTGGAGCTGAAAGCTACCTACCGCTCAGTGCTCAAACATCTAGAAGTGCAGAAACCTTAAGTGGTTCAACTTTATTGGCCGGCGCACTTGATTGCGGTTGGGGAGTACTTAAAGGAGCTTGGGATGCAACAGGCGGGTTAGTCGCTGGTGCTGCTAATTGTATTTGGTCTCCCATCGAGTGTGCCCAATCAGCTAGAATTGCCTTTAATAATGCAAAACATTTCATTACGAATATTGTGCAAGAAAGTAAGGCCGTTATCGATGGCATTAGAGGTCTTCCGGCCAGTGAAAAGGTGAATCTGATTTGCTCCATAATTGGAAGTATCGGAGCTGACGTTCTTATTGCTATTTTGACCGCTGGAGCAGCCAGTGCAAAACTTGGAATCACAATCGCCAATATTGTTCATAAAGTAACGAAGATCGCAGGTATATTTAGGCGGGTAGCGTATTTACCAGCGAAGTTATTAGGAAAGATGTCTAAAGCAGCTTTAGGAAAAGTGGATGAATTGGTACAAATGGGATTTGGGCCAATGCTACAGCGTAGGTTACGCCCATGTATTTAAAACAACTCATTTCATTTTTACTCGTTCTATTTTGCTTTCAAACATTTGCAGCAACTTGTGACATTAATAATATTGTTGATGATGTCACAAACACGTTTCAACGTAACCGTCGACAGGCCATGAGCAAAGCTAAAGATTTAGCCGGAATTCCAAGAGGTGCTAGACTGCAAAAACAATATGTCGTAACAGGGGATGTGACTAAAAGAGGTCAGCCTGGTTATGTCTACAATTCTAATGTCACCCATCAGGGACGTTATTACGAATATTTAGATTCTGAAGGTAATAAGAAGTTCATCGTTGAGCATACCAACGACTTTGAGCAAGGAGCTGGAGCACACTTTCATGCTGCTAGGCCTCTTGATGTAAATCCTTACTCCAACAATAGAGATTACACTTTACTTGGAACTGATGAATCTGGTGGCTCCGTTGTTAAAAAGTATATGAAAATTAAAGATAACTCTGGGGAACATCATATCTATTATCATGTTGAAAATCCGTAGTTATGAATGCCATAGAACAACTCAAATTAAAAAAATTAATTCAATCTGACTTAGAAAAGCTCGAAAATTTATTTTCAACATCGTCGTTTGAAGTTTCTACAGATCAAACAAATGCCAACAGGCTGTTTGAAAAGTTTTTAACAAATAAGAATAGTATTCACTCTCATAATGAAAAGCTGGTTTTCCTAGACTTAGAAGCTTTTGACTTTAACAAAGCAAATTATAGTATTCGTTTACATGATAATAAATCTGGGACTTGGTTTGATATTGCTGATTTTGAGATATTTCTAAGCTCAAGTGCTAGGGTTCCATGTATGGGATTAAGTCTGTTTTCGACAGAAGAGGACAAGTTGTACTCCCTTTACGAAGATGAATACCGCTGGCATTATTATATCAATGAATAAGTACCTTTTTTTGACACTCATTTATTGTAGCTCCCTTTTTGCGGCCCAAAACTACAGTATTACATTTCCTAAAGATTGGAGTGTCAAAGAGAATTCTTTTGGTGCTGATTATTTTGCTTATAGCCCCATTGTTATAGATCGAGATTCGGCATCATTCTTTATTAAAGAATATGCTGCAGATATTAAAGATCCATTGGATTTTATCCAAAAAGATATTGAAAAAAATATCCTGAAAAATAGTAAAAAATATAAGAATTTAAATATCTACTCAAAGAAAGATAAAACGCTTAATAAAAAAATGTTTTCTGTCGTTGAATATTATTATTTCGATAATAGCCTTGAGAAAATCATTTTTTCTCAAATTGCTATCTTTAAGAATAATTCAAGATACATTTATTTTAATTTAGCAGGTAATGAAGCGAGTTTTAAAGAATATAAAGATGATGCCGAATCCATGATGAAAACTTTAAAGCTTAAGCCTTAGTAATCTTTATTGGAAACTTCGCCTTTTAAAATTTCTTTTCCAGCACTTGTGCCAAGTCTATCAACTCCAGCATCAATATATTTCAGAGCATCTTCTTTTGTGCGAATTCCACCACTAGCTTTAATTTTCATTTCACTAGAGATATTTGCTTTCATGATAACTATGTCATCGATGCTAGCACCTCGAGTTGAGAATCCCGTAGATGTTTTAACAAAACTTGCTTTGGCATCAGTGCATAACTGACAGGCCTTGGCGATTTGATCTTGAGTTAATAGTGCTGTTTCTAAAATGACTTTTACAGGTGTTTTCCCTGCAGCCTTAACCACGGCCTCGATATCTCTAAGGACGATAGAATCATTTCTTGAGATTAAATTTCCGATTGAAATCACCATATCAATTTCTGTCGCACCATTTTTAATAGCGTCAGTTGTTTCAAAAGCTTTAGTTTCACTTGTTGAAGCACCTAACGGAAATCCAATAACTGTACAAACTCCGACTTCAGTATTCTTTAACTCTTTTGCTGCAAGGGCCACAAATTGAGGGTTCACACAGACAGTTTTAAAGTTAAACTGCTTAGCCTCGCTGCATAGCGTTTTTATCTGAGCCTCAGTTGCCTCAGGCTTTAATAGAGTATGGTCGATATATGATTCTAAAGGGAGAGTAGTCATGACTTCGTCTTTCCATTAATGGTATTATTCATCCATGTTTGCCAAATCAAGCTGGCTACTTAGGCCTGTTACCATTTTTGTTTTTTCATTACTGGCACTTGGTACGTCATTATATCTCTACATCACCTCGTATTTAAGGGTCAATGACGCCTTTGCGATGTTTGTTAGAAAGCACAATCTTGATGCTAGGCAACTGCTTGATTCTCACACTTGGGTAACAATCCTTGTTCTTTCAATTTTGGTCGGCTCTATTATTTTGGGCTTTTCACTTGTTTTCATTTACTACCAAAAGCTGATTCAACTTTATCGTATGCAACAAAACTTTATTAGTGGTTTTACGCATGAGTTAAAGACTCCCATTGCTTCAATCAGGCTTTTTTTAGACACCTTTTCTAGGCACGATCTTCCTCGTGAGGACGCACTTAAGTATATTGAGTTTATGCGAAAAGATACTGATCGCTTGGCCTCAAATGTTGATCAAATTTTAAATTTAGCCAAAATTGAAGAAAAGAAATACGAGCCTAATTTTACAACGGTTGAAGCGAATCAGTACTTAAATGAAATCGTTGCTAAAAATAATAATCCAGAAATTGGAAAGTTGATTCAATTTGAATCACAATGCGAGTCAGTTAAAATTCAAATTGATCCACCATTATTTGAAATGATGGTCATGAACCTCATTAATAATGCTTTCGTTTATAATCATGGTGAAAATAAAAAGCTTGAAATCCATCTGCAAAAGAAACACTCACAAGTCTTAATTTCTTTTACAGACAACGGTGTTGGACTTGAGCAAAATGAAATTAAGAAAATCTTTAGAAAGTTTTATCAGGTTGGTAAAACGAGTAAAGGCTCAGGTCTTGGATTATACCTTGTTACAGTTGTGGCAAAACTTCACAAAGGTACTATCGATGCTACTAGTCCTGGTCTTAATGCAGGAAGTACTTTTCAGCTAAGTCTTCCGTTGAGCATGGGGGATTAATGCTAAAAGAGCGAATCCTCATTGTTGAGGATGAAGAACATATTGCTGAAGGACTTCGAATCAACTTATCTCTACAAGGCTTTGAAGTTCAGGTCGCTATTGACGGGGCTAAAGGCCTTGCCGCTTGGCGAGCATTCAAACCTCATCTTCTGATCGTCGATTTAATGATGCCAGTGATGGATGGAAACCAACTCGTTTCTAATATTCGCGCTGAAGATGAAAAAATTCCAATTCTCATTTTAACCGCCAAAGATGCTAGTAAAGATAAAATAAAACTACTTGAAAAAGGTGTTGATGATTATTTAACAAAACCTTTTGTTCTCGATGAATTTTTACTTCGAGTGAATAGGTTAATGGAAAAATCAAGATGGTATCGCGGTACAGAAGGTGAGGTTGTTCTGTTTGGAAATGATGACGAAAATATAGTTGATTTCTCAGCTAGAACAGCAACGCATCGTGATCAAAAACATGACATGACTGAACAAGAACTTGAGATCTTTAGATTCTTTTTTGAGAATCAAGGAAGAGCAATTCCAAGAGCAGAAATTCAAGAAGAAGTGCTTGGTTTTGGTGAGGATGTGACTTCCCGCACCTTAGATAATTTCATCGTCAGACTTAGGCGTTATTTTGAAGATGATGCCAAAAACCCTCAATATTTCGAATCGGTGCGTGGTGTCGGCTATCGTTTTCACCTTAAAACACGTTGACCACTAAGACCTTTTTCGCCTAACGTTACCCTGAATATTAAATGGAGTTCATATGTCTTTATTGCAAGGAAAAAAAGCCCTTATTCTCGGTGTCGCTAACGACATGAGTATCGCTTGGGGAATTACAAAAGCTTTCAAAGAACACGGTGCAAGTGTTGCTTTAACATATTTAAATGATGGATTAAAAAAACGTGTAGAACCACTGGCCAATGAAGTTGGTTGTGATTTTCTTTGTGAGATGGATGCAACTAATGATGCTCATTATGAAAATCTAAAGAAAACAGTTGAAGCCAACTGGGGCAAATTTGATATCCTCGTTCACTCATTAGCATTCGCTGATCGTAATGATTTAAAAGCTGATTTCTCTGACACTTCTAGAGAAGGCTTTAAACTTGCTTGTGATGTTTCAGCTTTTTCTTTAGTAGGACTCTGTCATCACCTTAAAGATTTAATGAATCCAGAAGGTTCAGTTATGGCGATGACATATCATGGCTCTCAGCAGGTCCTTAAAGGTTATAATGTTATGGGAGTGGCAAAAGCTGCGCTTGAAGCATCAACTCGTTACCTATCAGAAGACCTTGGTCGTAGAACAATTCGTGTGAATTGTATTTCTGCAGGGCCTATTAGAACTCTTGCTTCTTCAGCAGTTCCAGGACTTCGGGAAGTCTTTAAAATGGTTGAAGAGAAAGCACCACTTCATAGAAATGTTTCACAAGACGATGTCGGCGGCATGGCCGTTTATCTTGCTAGTGATCTTTCTCGCGGCGTGACCGGACAAACACTTTATGTGGATTCCGGTCTCGCTATTATGGGTGCTTAATACCTAAAGTTTTTATGGATATAGGCTACTGCTTTTTTCACATTTTCTTGTGGAGTCAGTGGTAGCACTCCGTGACCAAGTCCCATAATCCATCTAGATAGATCTTGTCCTTGAACACTTTGCCAGAGTCTTTCAAGCCCTGCTTCAACATGTTCCCACTCAAGATGAAGTAGGGAAGGATCAAAGTTTCCTTGAATCATATAATCTGAACCAAGCTCTTTAAGCGCTTGTGGAAGATTCATGCGCCAATCAATTCCTAGAACATCAATAGCTTCACATTCAATAGCTTTAAGATAATCCATATGAGTATGTTTTGAATAATATACGATCTTCGTTTCAGGATGTAGGCGTTTAAAATCCATACACTGTTTTCTAAGTTCTGGAATAATATATTTTTCGTAGTGATAACGATCAAGTTCACCGGCCGCTGTATCAAAAATACAGACAGCATCAGCGCCACCTTCTGCTTGAAGAATCATCTCGGTTAGAAGTCCTGGCATTAATCGTTCTAAAAACTGAGTCCAACGTCCATCGTATAAACCCTTTTTTGCATCAATGAGGTTTCCGGCATGTCCGCCTTCAACGGCGTATGCATAAAGAGTCCACGGCGCCCCCACAAAACCAAGAAGAGTTTTGGTATTTGGAAGTGAGGCTCTTAAAAGTTTCGTTGCTTCTTTTTGAAACTGATAAAAGTCTTCTGGGTTTCCTTGAGGCTTAAGTTCAAAGATGCTCGACATATCTGAGATTTTCATTCCAAGGATTGGACCTGGTTTATAGACTAATCCCATGCCTAAATATTCTAATGGAAATAAAAGATCAGAAAATAAAATAGCTGCATCAAAATCAAATTCTTCTATAGGGCCCATGGTGACATCATGAGCCAGCTTAGGATCTTTACACATGGTCATAAAATCGCTTTTAGCTTTTATGCCTTGATAATGATCATGATAGCGACCGGCTTGACGCATAAACCAGACAGGAACTCCGCTTGTTGATCCAGTTTGATCACGATTATGAAATAGACCCATGTTATTCTCCTGAACTAAGAGTGAGTTTGTATCCAACTCCTCTCACATTATGTATTGATAGATTTTGCTGTTTATCTGTCTCGCACCATTTTCTAAGTTTAACGATATAGTTATCGATGGTGCGCTCACTTGGAAATTTATCGTCACCCCAAACCTGATTAAGAATCTCTTCTCTGGTGATAACTTGAGACGCTTTGGTATAAAGCAGTTTTAATATGGCACATTCTTTTTGCGCCAATGCAATGATCTCACCGTTAGCATCAATGACTTCATAGCTTGAAAATAGAATTTGAAGTGGACCTATTTTGATTTGGTCCGGAAGAGATGTTGATGAGTTTTCCAGAATTCTTTTTAGTCTAAGTGTGAGCTCCTTAAGAGCAAATGGCTTCGTAATATAATCGGCGGCCCCAATCTCAAGTCCTTCAACTCTAACTTCTGGATCATTTAATGCAGATAAGAACAAAAGGACAAAGTCTTTTCTAATACTTCTAAACTCTCGAGCAAGATCAAGCCCTGAACCATCAGGAAGTCCTATGTCCATAAGAACAACTGCAGGTTTCATTTGCTCAAATGTTTGTTTCGCTTCTTTTACCGTCGTTGCCAGAGCACAAGTGTAGCCAATGCTAGCGAGGTATTCATTTAAGGTGACACCTAAATTCGGTTCGTCTTCGACGATTAAGATGGCACTCATTCAGCTTCTACTTCACTGGCACTTTTAAAAGTCAGTTCAAACACTAGTGAGCCGCTTTGATGTTTTATACCAAGCAAACCATCCATTTTGAGCATAAGTTTTTTAGCGAGGTATAAGCCAATACCAGAACCTTTGGTAGAATTATGCTTATAGAAAAGTGTGCCAAGTCGATTAACATCGCCGTCAAAAAATCCATCATCTTGATAGGTGAGTTTAACAACACCCATCTGAGAAGTTATAGAGATTTTAGCGCGCTTTGTAGTGGCATGGGATCTGGTGTTTTCAAGTAAGTTTCTTAGAACCAGCATGAGAGCAAACTGATCTGCCATGACACCTGGTAATTGGTCTTCATCATGATAGTCAATTTCAATTCTTTGCCCCCATCTATCTAAAGTTGTTTTTACAAACGACGTTAGTTCTATGGCCTTTGGATTTAAATTTCCACCACGCTCAAGCCTTGAAAGTTGAAGAATTTTATCCATCTGGTCTTCAAGCTTTTGCGTATCTTCAATCAGCCTGCCGGTTAAATCATGCAGACGTGTATTTTCAACTTTTGAAACGAGCTCATCAATCACTTCACTTTGAAGACGAATACTAGCAAGGGGAGTTTTTAATTCGTGAGTTAAGGACGCAAAGAAAGCCTGAATTGATTTTGTCTTACGCTGATCTTGATACCACATGATCATTAACGAAACTGATAGTAAAATCAGAAGTAATAAGAACGTACCACCTTCCCATTTCACCATGCGTACAAAGCCTGGCGACACTGCAGCTTCCATGACGTGACCTAGTTGGATCATTAAATAAACCCACCAGCCCCCAAGTACAAAAAGTGTACTGAGCCATAAAAAACTTAATATGAGGAGAAGGTTTCTTCTTGGCACTAATTAGCTCCAAAGCCTTCGCTCAAGCTCAGCGATAACATTGTCATCATGAGCAAGGGAAGCAAATCCAACTTCCCAAGCGTTAGGAGCAATGTAAATTCCTTTTTCTAATAGAACCTCAAACATTGGAGCAAAACGTTCACTTAGAGTTGGTGGAATACAACAAATTGACTTTAAATTGATTTGTGTTTTTGGATGCATCCAAAAAAGAGAACCAAACTGAACAACGTTAGTGTCGCTAAAGCGTCCACCGTCATATTCCGAAAGCCATTTTCTAAAGACATCAGCAATTTTTTTAGTTTTAGTTTCTAGCACATCATAACTTGCCGTTGATAACTTTGATAAAGTGGCAAGTCCGCCAACCATGGCGAGAGGATTGGCCGAGAGTGTTCCTGCTTGATAAACAGGTCCAACTGGCGCCAGCTTTTGCATTATTTTTTCTGGTCCACCAATGGCACCGACCGGAAGTCCACCACCAATGATTTTTCCGTAAGTGACGATATCAGGTTTAATTCCTGTAAGTTTCGCCATACCGCCAAATGCTACTCTAAAGCCCGAGATCACTTCATCAAAAACCAGAAGTGCATTCTCTTTTGTGCAGAGTTCGCGTATCGCTTTTAAATAATCGAGATCCTGAATGAGAAGTCCGTTATTGGCCGGAAGTGGTTCGATAAAGACAGCGGCAATTTCACCAGAGTGTTCTTTGAAACATGCTTTAAGCGCATCAATATCATTTAACCCAACGATGAGGGTGTCGTCTGATACACCTTTTGGGACACCGGCCGAAGACGCATCGGCACTGCCAGCTAGGCCTGAGCCAGCTTTGATAAGCATACTATCGACATGTCCGTGATAACAGCCATCAAATTTAATGATTTTACTTTTTCCAGTATAGCCACGGGCCAAGCGGATTGCCGTCATAACTGCTTCAGTGCCAGAGTTCACAAAACGAATTTGATCGATGAAAGGAAGACGCTCAACTAGAAATTGAGCAAGTTTTAAAGAGTAGGGTTCACAGGCGCCATAACTCCAGCCTTTTTCAAGGGCGAATTTTAACTCGCGCTCAACGTCGAGATCTCTGTGTCCTAAAATTAAAGGGCCAAAGCTCATGCAAAAATCAATATAGTTTTTTCCTGCAACATCTGTGATGTAGGCACCTTCTGCTTTTTCAAAAAAGCGTGGCGCCATAGGGAGGCCTTTAAAACCTCTAACAGGTGAGTGAACTCCACCTGGAATAATTTTTTTTGATAGTTCGAAGAGTTCGCTATGGTTATCGATCAAAACTGTATCCTTTTTTATGCTTGTGTCATTTTTCTAAATTCTAGTATTCCACTTACAGGTATCACATCTATTTTAGCTGAGACAAAAGCATCATAGGTTTTGCCTAAGCCGCACCAATGTCTTTTAGCATGAATGCCAGGGAAATGTTCCAGGTATGTTTGATATTGAGGAAAACTTGTCCAGAAAAAGTCAGAGGTTTCTTCAATTGTGCTCTTGAACTCTGAGCTCGTCGTCTGGGTTTCACGGGTATAAGTCTCTACCACCGGACCTAATTGACTAGAAGCATCCTCAGCTGAAAGAACTAACCAATTAAAGTCACTGCCTCTGATGATCTTAAGTAGTTCTGATTTTTCAAACTCTTTAAGTTGATCTTCTCCAAGACTATCTGCAGCACCATTCACCCAATGATTGGCACTAGCTAATTTTTGCCATGTTTTTGTTCCGGCGGCCCAAAGACCACGGCTTTGATTAGTTTTTGAGATCGCCTCAAAAACATTGGAAGAGGTTGCAAAGACATCTTTGTCGTTGAGATCAACTTCGATATTCATTGATGGCGACTTTTTTAAAAGCTTATCGTGATGAGGCATTCCTTCAAAAACTTTAACGGCTTTGACTTTTTTTGGTGCAGGTTCAAGATAAAGTTCTTCAATTGATTGTTCATCTTTGACTCCACGGTGAGAGTGAATGAAACATTCTTTAGAAGCGATGACGGCAACGCCAACGGCGAGGTGACATCCACCGCCGTACTGATTAAAGGCTTTTCTCTCTCTTTTAACGGCTTCCTGAGTATCTTTGTGATGAACAGTACCAAGTATTTTAGCTAAATCATTCGCCTTAGGATTATCTTTATTCATTTCAACGGCGAGAGCACCTTGTGACGCCGCCCATGGAAACTTTGACGCTGGCAAGATCATGAAGTCTAAGCCTTGCATTAATCTTTTCAATTCAATTTTAGACTCTTTGCCTTGGGCCAGTCTTTCTAGTCCTGGCATGGCCAAAACGATGGCGTGATAATCACCGTCCTGAAGTTTTTGTACACGTGTATTAACGTTTCCTCGAAGCATCTTTGTCGAAACTTTTGGATTTGATGGCACGAAACTTGAGAGCTGATTTTCTAAATTGGTAATTCTTCTTGGAGAGCTGGTACCTACGATAAGCTCTTTAATTGTCCCAGCTTTTAAGGCTTCAATATTTTTCTTTGGAATAAGGAGGATATCATGTCCATACTTTCGCTCAACCACAGCAGCGAGTTCAATCCCGTGTGGTCGTTCGCTCCCTAAATCTTTATAAGAATGGACGACGAGGTCGACTTCATTTTTCAAAAGGGCTTCATCAAGCTCTTTCGTGAAAAAATCTTTACCTTCAAGTTGCCACAAAGGTTTGTCTGTTTGTTGATCACCTTGAGTCTTTATAACGACGAGTTCAAACTTTTCGCCGCTTCTTGACTCTAATAATTCTCTTGTTTGCTGACATTGAGTTAACGCGAGTAAACTGCCGCGTGTTCCAATCTTCCATGTTTTATTCATTAGACTAATTCCATATCCTTGGTCTTTAAAATAGAGCTGGTTGATAAGCTCTCGGTGCGACGATCGACTAAGTCCTTGATCGCAGCTTTAGCATCTGCAAGTTTTATTTTCTTTTGCTCATCAAGTTCTTCTTGATAAGCGAAAACATCATCTAAACGATAAATTCCGTCATGAATTTCTAGATTTGTTTGAATGGCGCTTGGTGAGCCTAAGTCAATAAAGGCACGCTTTCCATACTCATGACACTTGGCCCAAGTTGAAAAAAAATCTTCTGTATAAATTGTTTCGTGGGATCCGATTGTATTAATGATCAGTGAAAACTCTTTGTACAGTTGTGGTGAATACCACTCAACAGGTCTAATTCCGTGCTGGTCATGAAGTGTAGCAACCCTTTCAAAATTTCTTGCTGAAAGGTAGACGTCAAATTTTCTGGTTAAAAGTTTTAAGGATTCTTCCGCCAGTTTTCCTGAACCCAAAATAAGCACACGTCCTTTTTGCTCAGGGCAATGCTTAATGAGTAGTTTTCTAGCAAGACCACCATAGGTATGAGAGCCAATTTCAAGCAGGTGAGAGGAGCGAACTGTTTTGGCGTCTTTGAAAAGCTTTTCTAAAATGCGCATGATTTGAGGATTGCGCTGATCATTTTGAATGTATTCTGAGTAAGCTTGTTTGAACTGGGCCACAACTTCGTATTCGCCTAGGACTTGGCTTTTAAGGCCGCAAATGGTTTCGAGTAAAAAGCCGTAGGCTTGATCACCACTTAAATCATCTAAAATATGTTGATTGGTTTCAGCGATAGTTTTTGACTCATCAATTCCCAACAGCAGTGTTCTTTGGCAGGTCGCCAAAACGAAAACACTATCGAGTGTTTTGCTGACAGGGATGTCGGCAGGTAAATGGAGGAGTCGAAGCTTTTCAATCATGATTAATCAGTAACTTAGCAAAAAAGCACATTGTTTGTGTCACAAAAGTGTATGGCCAATAATTATTACGCTTTTACTCCCCAAAATAAGTAGTCTTTGCTAGAAGATGTCTAATGAATTCGATTACTAAACAAGATTCTTTTGCTAGGCGTCTTTGGGTCAAGATCTACGCGATCCCACTCGCTGCCTTTTTAGCTTTTGATAAAAAGGTCGATGGTGGAATTTCATTTTTTCTCAAGCACTACGGTAAATCAAAATTCATGATCTCTATGAGTAAGAGAGCTCAGGTTTTAGGTATTGAAAAACTGTGGCTAAAAAGCCCAAAGGCTTTCGTTTATTTCTTCTTATTTTACTTAGTCCGCGACACCATTCTTTATATAATTCTTCCAATCTATTTTGCAGGCTTTTTCGGGGAGTAGAACCTCTCAATTATGCTTTGCATTTATTCTACCGATCAAAACTGTTTTTGTTTATTTTTATAGGACAAATGCTTAGTTCAATTATATAGTTTGGCACGCTGATACTAATTTTTAAGCTTTGAGGTAATGATGGAACTCATGTTTGACTGGCAAGGAATTTTGTCTCGCGGAAAAGGGCTAACTTTTGATGACGTGCTTTTGGTACCTCGTCATTCGGCTGTTACTTCTCGCCGTGATCCAGTACTTAACTCTAAAGTCACAAAAAATTATACGCTAACAACACCTGTAATTAGTGCCAATATGGATACAATTACAGAAGCGACGATGGCTATAGCGATGGCCAATCTAGGTGGAATGGGGATTATTCATCGTTTCTTATCTCCTGAAGATCAAGTCATTCATGTTAAACAAGTTCGCGCTCATATTGATGCCAAAGGTTTAAATCT
This sequence comes from uncultured Halobacteriovorax sp., assembly GCA_964352405.1. Taxonomy (GTDB): domain Bacteria; phylum Bdellovibrionota; class Bacteriovoracia; order Bacteriovoracales; family Bacteriovoracaceae; genus UBA4207. Next base: position 4,561 of record CAYGRY010000013.1, on the reverse strand, counting down.
TCCAGTCGCAGCATCTGTTGGAGTTAAAGAAGAAGGCATGCGTCGTGCTGATTTATTAGCTGACTCTGGCGTTAATATCCTTACTGTTGATATTGCCCACGGCGATTCAGTCATGATGCTTGATACGCTTGAGTATATTAAAAATAAATATCCACATATTGATGTTATTGCTGGCAACGTTGCTACTCCTGATGGAGTAAGACGCATGATCGATCGTGGTGCTGACGCTGTTAAAGTTGGTATTGGCCCTGGTTCAATGTGTACGACTCGTATTATTACGGGACATGGTGTGCCACAGTTAACAGCGATTGCATTATGTGCTCGTGAAGCAACTGCTCATGGTGTTCCAGTGATTGCTGACGGTGGTCTAAAAACCTCTGGTGATATTGTTAAAGCTCTTTGTGCTGGTGGGGATACTGTCATGGCAGGATCTCTTTTATCTGGTACGCTAGAAACACCAGGTGAACTCAAAGGCGGAACAAAAGCTTACCGTGGAATGGCCTCTAAAGCTGCTCAAGTATCTTGGAGAGGCGAGCTTCCTCAAGGCATGGCCGCTGAGGGCGTTGATACTCGTATTGCTTGTAAAGGACCTGTAGCAGAAGTGATTTCAGAACTAACTGGAGGACTTCGCTCGGGAATGACCTACCTAGGCGTTGATCATATTCTTGCGATGAGAGAAAATGCATTATTTATGGAAATGAATACTTCAGGCATGATGGAATCTCGTCCACATGGTTTGAATTAATAATATTGGAGATTTTCTCGCGTGAGTGATTTACAAGAAGTAGTCCTGTCTTATCCAAAATTAAAAGACAGAATCGATTCACGCGATAACTCCAAAGCCGAAAAAGAACGCGCTCTAAAATGTCTTAAAGAAATCGCTGCTGACTTTTCTCCGACTTATATTAAGTCGATGGAGAAAATGTTAGATGCCGCTCTTCCTAGACTCTATGATGGCATCAATTTCAACGAAGGGGACGTCAACCTCGAAGAGCTAACGAAGCAAGGCTCAGTTGTCTTAGTTCCTAATCATCAAAGTCACGCCGATTATCTCGCTATCAACTACCAAGTCTATAAAAAGTATCGTTTCCCTGTTTATATTGCTGGTGGGATCAATCTTAATATCTTTCCGATAGGAACGATGTTTAGAAAGTCTGGTTGCTTTTTTATTCGCCGTAGTTTCTCTAGCGATATTACTTATAAGTTAACGCTTGAAGCCTATCTGTACTATTTGCTGAAAGAGAAAAAACCAATTGAGTTTTTCTTTGAAGGTGGACGTTCAAGAACAGGAAAACTTCTTCCTCCACGCTATGGTCTCTATCAAATGTTGATTGAAGCGCATAACGTTTTAAGTGATCAAGGCGAAAAAACACCTCTGATATTTCTTCCTGTGTCCATCGTTCACGAATACGTTCCAGAACAAAAGTCACTTGCCAGAGAGCTTAGTGGTGGGAAAAAGAAAAAAGAATCAACGGGTCAGCTGTTTGGTCTGTTTAAGCTTTTTGCTTATCAGTTTGGTTCGGTTCATATCAATCTTGGAAAACCAATCGATATGGTTAAAGAGCCAGCTGAGGAGCTTAAAAAACAAACTCAAAACTTAGCCTTCAAATGCTTTAGAGAAGTTGGCCGCAATATGATGGTGACGCCTACGTCACTGCTGGCTTTAGTTCTCCTCGATGAACCACAGGGTGCGCTCTTATGGAGTGACATCATCGCCAAGGCTAAAGCGGTCATCTCGCATTGTAAGAAGTTCGATATCCCCGTCACGAGTTCACTTGATTGTGAAAATTTTGAAGCAGCACTTGGACGTGCCATGGATATCTTAGTCGGCAATAAAAAGATTGAATTAATTGGAAGAAACGATGGAACAAGTCATCCGTTTTATTCGATCAAAGAAGAAAGTCGAACTGAAATTCTCTACTTTAAAAATACCATTCTTCATCACTTCCTTGTCCCGTGGGTTATTACCGGGGCTTGGATTAATATGTTCAATGGCAGAATCAATACGGTTGAAGATCTTAAATCATTCTTTTTAGCCCAGCGTGCTCAGCTCAAACAAGAGTTTTATCTTCCAACCGTTCATGAGTTCTTTTTAAAGACCTTAAAAGTTATTTCTGATTGCATTGGTAGAGAAGTAAAGTCTCTTGAAGATTGTCTTGAGCTTTCGAGAAAAGAGCTTTACGCCATCGTTGCTAATTTAGGTGTTTTTTCGAGAGTATGTAGCACTATTAATGAAGCTTACTACGGTGCCATGGTTGCCATGAAAGAGCTTCATGCAAAAAACCCACAAGGATTTAAATACGATACCTACACCAAGAAGATGAAAGAAACTTTAGATGAACTTAGAAATTTAGGGCGAGTCGTAAAGTATAAAGAAAGCTTTTCAATAGCGATTGCTAAAAGTTCAATGACCTATTTCCAACAGATGGGTGTGATCGATAATATCGACGGCCTGTACACAATTGTCGAACATGATAAATTTGCTCTTTTACTTAAAAAGTACGAAAACGATCTCATCGATAAATTGGCCTTAAACATAAGAGTCGTGGAGTCTTAGATGAGTAGTGAAAAGCAGTTTCCTGGTGATAAAGAAAAAGTTAAGTCGATGATCAAGGCCATGTTTGAATACCTTGGTGAAGACGCGAGTAGAGAAGGTCTGGCTGATACTCCAAACAGAGTCATTAAAAGCTGGGATAAACTTTACGGTGGTTATCTTCAAAAGCCTGAGGATATATTTACGACTTTTAGTGAAGACGATGTGATCCCTCATGATCAAATCATTCTATTAAAAGAAATTGAATTCTACTCGACATGCGAACATCATTTGCTTCCTTTTGTCGGCAAGGCCCACGTTGCTTATATCCCAAGAGATAAAGTCGTAGGTATCTCAAAGCTTGCTCGTATCGTTGAAATTTATGCACGCAGACTGCAAGTTCAAGAGCGCATCGGTAACCAAGTAACTAAAGCCATTATGGATAACTTAAACTCGAAAGCTGCTGCTTGCGTGATTGAAAGTAAACACTTTTGCATGACTTGTCGTGGAGTTGAAAAACAAAACTCTGTCATGGTGACGTCATCACTTCGAGGTTCGTTCTTGGAAGATGGTAAAACCAGACAAGAATTAATGACTTTAATTCGTTCATGAGTGATACAGAATTAATCTTTTTTTCTTCTGGTAACTCTCGAAAATTAACAACGAATTGTAATACTGATTCTTGGCAACAGGCTTTGCATAAGCTCGACCAGTTCATCCACTCCTCGAATGCATTATCTCTGGCCAGTAATGATATCGTTTTTCAAAAAGTTAACGGTGGATTAAAGATTTCTAGAGAGATCACTGGCTTCGTTTCTGAGCACGAGTTAGCGCCACTTGAAATATTTGTTGATGATGCAGTCGATCGCTGTTGCGTTGCGGTAGGTTTGGCTGCGCCCTACGAGACGAGTCTGCTCGATATCATTTCCAAGGCTGATCAAGTCGTCAGCAGTTTACAACTTACTGATTTTCCTAAAGACTATGGAACTTTTGTAGATTTTGATGTCAGGCTGCGAATGAATTTTAAGACAATTGACCAGTTAAATAGTGAATGGCTGGCTTATTTGTTTTTTGATCGGACCAGTTCGTCAATTTTAACTTTTTAAGATATAGTGCTTATGTTATTTCATAGATTTAGTAGTTTTGTATTTCAAACCGGCTTTTTGGAGGTGTGTTATTAAGCCAGATAATAAGGGTAGTTTAAGGGCTCCGTCACAGAAGGGTCCACGTGTAAATGAGCAGATTAGAATTCCAGAATGTAGATTGATTTCTGATGAAGGTGGAGAAGGCTACGGCGTTGTTACCATCGACAGAGCTCGAGTCATTGCACAGGAACTAGGTCTTGATTTGGTTGAAGTATCGCCAACAGCAAAGCCTCCAGTTGTTAAGCTTATTGACTATGGTAAGTTTAAATACATGCTTCAAAAGAAAGAAAATGAAGCACGTAAAAAATCAGCTGTAATTCAATTAAAAGAAATTCAATTTCGTCCAAATATTGAGACTCATGATCTTGAGACTAAGCTTAAGAGAGCTGAAAAGTTCTTAGAGCAAGGTGATAAAGTTAAGATGGTGATGCAGTTTCGTGGACGTGAAATGGCTTATAAAGACGCTGGTCTTGAGAAATTTAGAAATATCATCAAGACTGTTGAAGCATACGGCGCTATTGTTGAGTCTGACCCTAAGTTTATGGGTAATCGCGTTATAACGATTATAGCTCCAGACAAAAAGCTAATCCAAGCTCGCCAAAAAGCTAAACAACAAGCGGCTAAGCAAGCTTCTAAGGAAGCCTCAAAGCAAGAAAACGTAAATTCATAGTAATAATTATGAAATAACGGTGATTTTGCTTTGCAAAGCAAGCTTGGCTTGATAGAAATCACCGTTAATTTTTTTTCGAATGATAAGTTAGTTAGGAGTTATCCATGCCTAAAATGAAGACCCGTCGTGCAGTAGCTAAAAGATTTAAGCCTGTCGGTAAAGATAAATTTAAGCGTAAGCGTGCAAACCTACGCCACTTACTTGCTCCAAAAT
>CAYGRY010000012.1:0-47070 GCA_964352405.1 uncultured Halobacteriovorax sp. | reverse complement strand
CAAAGCCACCAACCTTAGCTCCCCAGTTTAATGATTCAACTGCCCTAGAAGAAAGTGCGCCAAAACTCATGGCAGAAATATTAAAAATAGAAAGCGAATAAGGTTTGTCGCAGTTGCCTTCTCCAACCATGACTCTTAAGTTTTTTGGTTGAATCTCATTTGAGTTATAAGGATGCATCGAATGATTGACCCATTCGTATCCTGGAGCATAGACATCAAGTTGAGTTCCAAAAGGAGTTGTAGACAGATCTTTTTTGGCTCGTTGATAAACAACCGATCTTGTAATTCGATTAATCGGCGTTCCGTCCGTATCACTTTCAACAAAATATTGATAAATTTTTGGTCTTAAGACTTCCATAACATAACGTAAACGTCCCAAAACAGGGTAGTTTCGCATAATAGTGTGATCTTTTTGAAGCATTTCGTAGATGCCCATGATAAACAGGGGCAACGTTACGAGAAGGGATAAAGCTTCCCAGGGCCAAAAGTAGGCCCAAGCCCCTTGAATTGCTAAGACAATTACAGATACGACAATAAATTTTGTTCTCATGTATATCTTATCGGCAAGTTAGCAAGCATATTTTACATGTTTGGTGGAAGTTAGAAATCTCGACAGGTATAACGACCAAAATCAAACGACTGTATTATGCCGTTGTTTAAAAAAAATGAAGGGTTCCAATGAAATTTCAAGACTTAGGTCTAGAGGCTGACCTATTAAGTGCTTTAACTGAACGAGGCTATATTGAGCCTACGGATATTCAGGCTCAAGCAATTCCTCTGTTAATCAGTAAAGATACCGACTTTGTTGGTCAGGCACAAACAGGTACTGGTAAAACAGCTGCCTTTGCTCTTCCTATGCTCCATAAAATTAAAGCCGATTCTCGTGGCATCCAAGCACTGGTCTTGGCTCCAACAAGAGAGCTTGCCAACCAAATTGAAAGTGAAATTGCGAAGTTCGCAATAAATAAACGTGTGAACACTTTTTGTGTTTACGGTGGCACTCCAATTGGAAAACAAATTGGTGATTTTAAAAGAACTAGACCACAAATTCTTATTGGAACTCCTGGTCGTGTACTTGATCTTATTCGTCGCGGTGTTTTAGATTTTTCTGAATGTAAGCTTGCGGCTTTAGATGAAGCAGATGAAATGCTTGATATGGGCTTTCTTGATGATGTTCGCTCAATCCTTGATTGCATGAAGACTGATTATAAAACTTGGATGTTCTCAGCAACAATGCCAAGAGAGATTAGAAGACTTGTTGATGATTATTTAACAAATCCAGAAGAAATCTCGATTCAAAAGAAAACATTATCAAATGAAGATATTGAACAGCAGTATTTCTTAGTTCGCCCAGGTGATATGCCTGAAGCGGTTGCTCGCTTACTTGAGACAATGTCTTCTTACTACGCCATTATTTTCTGTCGTACAAAACTTGATACCAAAAATCTATCTGATGCACTTAACGCGAGAGGATTTACAGCAGATTGCCTTAACGGTGATATGTCTCAAGATCAACGTGATAGCACAATGGCTCGCTTTAAGAGAAAAGATGTTGATCTTCTAGTTTGTACTGATGTTGCGGCTAGAGGAATTGATGTTGATGATCTTACTCACGTTATTAACTTTGGCCTTCCTCTTGATAACGAGTCATATGTTCACCGTATTGGAAGAACTGGTCGTGCAGGACAAAAAGGGATTGCAATTTCTCTCGTTGCTCCACAAGACGAAAGAAAATTAAGATTTATTGAAAAAATGACTAAGGCTCGCGTTGAGAAGAAAAATCTTCCAACAGCACAAGAAACTCGTGATGCTCTTATCTCAAGATTAAGTGCAAGAGTGATTGATTGTGCACGTGAAGCTGATCTACGTGACCCAGGTCTTGGTGCATTCACTCAATCTCTTGAAGAGTTACAACGTGATGATTTAGTTCGTGCTCTTTATATGCTTAACGCTGCTGAGAAACTTGAGCACTTAAAGCGTCGTGAGCGTCTTGATGCCCCTGAGCGTGGTGGTGCAAGAACTGGTCGTGTTGATACTGGATCAAATGGCAGAGGTGAACGTGGTGCCCGCCCTGAAAGAGGTGGAAGCCGTTCTGAAAATATGCAACAAGACGGAAGAAATACTCGTCCAGGATTTAGTCGCCTCGTTGTAAACGTTGGTCGTAATACGAGCCAAATGCCATTTAGACAATTCTTAAGTGGATTTGCTAGAGAGCTTGATGTTCAAGAACGCTTTATCCAAAATATGGATATGGGACAAGACGCAACAACTTTCGATGTACCAGATCGTTTTGTTGATCGTTTAGTTGCAACAAAAGGTATCGTTTTTGGCGATCAGACTTTAAGACTTGATAAAACTGCTCCTATTGGAAATGAAAGTGCAAGAGCTCCTTCTGCTTCTTCAGCTCCAAGAAGATCATCACGTCCACGTGCTAGAAAGTTCGCTGATAATCGTGCTAATGGCTAATAAAGTATGTCCTCAAAAGTTGTTATTGTTGTTGGTGCAGGTGCTGCGGGCTTAATGGCCGCAGCCTGTCTAACTCAAGCTGGTATTGCTGTTTCATTAATAGAAAGCAATTCAGCTGTTGGAAAAAAAATTCTTATTTCTGGTGGAGGTCGCTGTAATTTTACAAACACCAAAGCTAGCCACAATGAATTCGTATCCCAAAACCCACATTTTTCTAAGTCATCGCTGGCACGTTATAGTGCCAGTGATTTTATTGACCTTGTAAAAAAATACAATATTTCTTTTCATGAAAAGAAATTAGGTCAATTGTTTTGTGATAAATCCGCCAAAGACATCGTCAGTATTTTGCTCAATGAATGTGACAGGTCTTTGTTAGACCTGCGCTTGAATACTAAAGTTTTAGGTCTAGATTCAAATCTTAAAGTTAGCACAGATAAAGGTGATATAGAGGCAAGTCATGTCATTATTTCTAGTGGAGGCCTCTCCATTCCTAGTATTGGTGCAAGTGATATCGGTTTAAAGATAGCCAAAAATTTTGATATGAAGTTAGTAGAAACTCGTCCAGCCCTAGTTCCATTAACATTGAATGAGAGCTTATTAGAATATACTCGCGAATTATCAGGTGTTTCTGTTTCCTGTGTTGTTCAGTCAAATGGTGTTAAATTCAGCGAAAATATTTTGTTCACCCATAAAGGGCTATCTGGTCCGGCCATTTTACAAATCTCGCTACACTGGAATTCGGGAGATGAAATTGAAATTGATTTCATACCAGAATTAAACTTAGAGCTGATGCGAAGAGAAGTCTCAAGGCGTGGAGCTAAGAAAGTTGAAAATTGGCTTTGTCAGTATCTGCCTGAACGATTCGTCATGCTTTGGTGGGGTGTGCATGAATTAAGTGAGCGTAAAGGTGCTGAATGGAGCAGAGGTGACTGGGAAAAATTTGAATCTGTTTTTAAGCGCTGGAGAATTATCCCAAGTGGAACAGAAGGTTATCGTAAGGCCGAGGTCACACGTGGCGGAGTGCATCCTGACGAATTATCTTCAAAGACTCTAGAGAGTAAAAAAATGTCCAATGTCTATTTTGTGGGCGAAGTTGTGGATGTCACTGGCTGGCTTGGTGGTTATAATTTCCAGTGGGCCTGGTCTTCAGCAGTTGCTGCTAGCGATGACATTATAGCAAAGCTCAGTTAACATTTAGGCATGATTAAGCATATTGTTTTTAGCGGTGGAGGATCAGGCGGTCATGTTGTCCCTGCCATCACCCTCATAAAGAAACTCCAGTCTCGAGGCTTTGCCATATCTTATATTGGATCAAAGCAAGGAATCGAAAAAAAACTCATTCAAGAGCAATTAATACCTTATTATCAAATAGCTACAGGTAAATTACGTCGCTATTTTTCCATACAAAATTTTATTGATCCCTTCAAAATCGTATTTGGTGTTCTTCAAGCCTTTTGCTTATTGTTTCCGTTAAATAGAAAGCAAACTCTAGTTTTTTCAACTGGTGGTTTCGTTTCTGTTCCAGTTGTTGTCGCTGCTAGAGTTTTAGGTTTTAAAGTCTTCATTCATGAGCAAACTTCTCGTGTAGGATTAGCAAACAAAATTGCTGGCAAGTTTGCAACGAAAGTCTTCGTTAGTTTTGAGGCTTCCAAAAAGTTCTTTAAAGCCGATAAGGTTTATCTTTCGGGGTATCCCATTAGGGATGAATGTTTTGATTCCGTGATTCGATCTAAAATGATTTCAAAAATTAAACTTGAAGACATTAAAAAGCCAATCTTGTTTGTAACTGGTGGTGGTAACGGCTCACTCCTGCTTAATGATGCCGTTCTACAAGAAATGACAGAACTAAAAGAGAAGTATTTTATCTTTCATCAAGTAGGCGCTCAATTTGTGAAAGAGTTTAAAAAGCATAATGATGATAACTATCAATCTTTTGGTTTTTTAACTGATGGGATGATTGATCTCTATAAATCAGCAGACTTAATTATTTCTCGTGCCGGTGCAGGAACAGTTTGTGAGCTTATCGCTCTTGGTAAAGCCTCTGTTTATGTTCCTCTTAAAATTGCCCAGTTTAATGAACAGTGGCATAACGCCTGTGAAGCTAGGGATAAACTCGGGTCCATCTTGTTTACTGAAGAAGAGTTTAAAAATATTAAAATATCTGAACTTCATATCGCTAAGGCCAATGTTGTAAGCCTAAATAGTAATGCGAGTAAAACAATTGTAGAGGCGATCCGAAATGTCTGAGTTTCAAAAATGGCGTGATTATTTAAGAGGTTTTGCAGGCGATCGGGATTGGGAGCAGTTTCATAACCCCAAGAATCTCTCCATGGCGCTTTCTGTTGAAGCTGGTGAGTTAGTTGAACTCTTTCAATGGTTAAGTCTTGAGCAAGCCGCTAATCCAAATGAAGAGCTTAAGATTCGCGCTGGTGAAGAGATCTCAGATGTGATTCTCTATTCGATTCGAATGGCAGATAAATTAGGTATTGATTTAGATTCGGCCATTGCTAGAAAAACGAAGATGAATGAAGAGAAGTATCCGATAGAAAAAGCGAAAGGCTTAGCAAAGAAGTATACGGAGTTGTAAATGATTCTAGGTCAGAAAGTTAAACTTGTTCAATTAAGCTTAGAACATTTTCATCCTTACCTTGAGTACGTCAATGATCCCATCGTTAGTCAAACAACAGAACCATACGAAGAGTTTGAAGAATATAATCCTGATGAACTTCGAAATTGGCTTTCTTTATTAAGTGAAAAGAAAAACAGGGCAGACTTTGCCATACTTAGAATTCATGACGATCTATTTGTTGGTGAAGTTGTTTTAAATGAGATTCAAGATGGTAAATCTAATATTCGAATTGGCTTAGGCTCAAGGTTCTTTGATCAAGGCTACGGTACTGAGGCAATGAGATTAGCTGTTCAATACGCATTCTCAAACTTAGATATTAACGAAATTACATTGAGCGTATTTAAGAATAACCCGCGTGGAATCAAAGTCTATAAGAAAATTGGTTTTGAAATTACAGGTGAGGGTGAAGAGCAAGGTTATCCAGAAATTTATATGAGTATAAAAAAGCCCCTCGTTTGAGGGGCTCTTTAATAAGTCACATTCATTGATGCCAGATCGAAACTGTCGTTTCGCCTGTCACCAAGGATGACTAAGCGTCATGAGTAATGCTCATGACCGCAGGTCATTTTCTTCTAACAGATCTTAAATTCGACTGAAGTACTTTCTTACGAACTCTGATGTTGAGTGGAGTTACTTCAACCCACTCATCATTATCAATCCAATCAAGGGCCCATTCAAGCGTTCTGTTTGGAATCGTTGGGAAGACCATGTTTTCATCTTTACCAGCGGTACGAACGTTAGTGAGCTGTTTTTCACGACAACAGTTCACAACAAGATCGTTTGAACGTGTATGTTCACCAATAACCATACCTTCATAAACTTGTTCACCAGGAGAAATGAACTGTTTACCAGAACCTAGAAGGTTAAATAGGGCATAAGCTGTTGCTTTACCTGATTGATCCGAGATGATGGCACCGTTGTTACGTGCAAGCATATCGCCAGCGTATGGTTGGTAACCTAAGAACTCAGAACTCATTAGACCTTCTCCGCGTGTATCAGTTAAGAAAACACCACGGTAACCAATAAGACCACGTGAAGGAACAACGAAAACCATACGAGTACGAGTGTCCCCAAGAGGAGTCATCGCTTCCATACGGCCTTTTCTGATAGCTAGTTTTTCAGTAATTGATCCAGTTGCATCGTTTGGAATATCTAGAACAACTTTTTCATATGGCTCTAGTTTCTCACCACTCTCATCTTCTTTGAAAAGAACTTCTGGTCTTGAAACCATAAGCTCAAATCCTTTACGACGAAGTTCTTCAAAAACGATGGCAAGTTGAAGTTCACCACGACCTTTAAGTCTATAAACTTTAGGATCATCTGTTCCTTCATACTTAAGGGCAACGTTTGTACGACAAGCATCGACAAGAAACTCTTCAAGTTTACGACTTGTAAGATAGTCGCCATCTTTTCCTGAAAGTGGAGAAGTGCTAACTGACACGTTTACCGCAACTGTTGGTGGCTCAACTGTAAGTCTTTCAAGAGCATCAAGAGCTCCTGGAGAAACAATCGTGTCACCAATTTTGGGTTCATCAAGACCAGCAACGATCACGATCTCACCAGCAGAAGCTTCATCAACGTCAGCAAATCCAAGTTTATCAAACATTTGAATAGCAGAAACTTTGAAGTTCTTTTTCTTATTATCTTCACCCATTTGAGTGAATTGTTGATTTTTCTTAATCGTTCCACGTTGAATACGACCAATGAGAAGTGAACCAAGGTAAGCTGAGTAAGAGAGATTTGTTATGAGAAGCTGAAGATTTGGGCCTTCTGAGATTTGTGGTTCTGGGTAAAAATCAGAAATCATGAAATCAAGAAGATCGACTAGGTTTTCCTTTTGAACACCTTGCTCGTTACTGGCCCAACCATTTCTACCTGAAGCATAGAAGAAAGGAATATCGATATCAAAATCTGGAAGCTCTAAAATATCTGCAAGTTCTAAAAATAGATCTTCGATTTCGCTTTTAACTTCATCAATACGTTCATCTTGACGATCAACTTTATTGATAACAACGGCAATCTTAATTCCCTTTTGCATCGCTTTGGTTAAAACGAAACGAGTTTGTGGAAGTGGACCTTCGGCAGCATCTACAAGAAGTAGAACACCATCAACCATCATTAGAGATCTTTCAACTTCTCCACCAAAGTCGGCGTGACCTGGAGTATCGAGAAGATTAATTTTTACATCTTTCCATCTAAAGGCACAGTTTTTAGCAGTAATCGTAATACCGCGTTCTCTTTCAATGTCACCTGAGTCCATGACTCGTTCTGCAACTTGTTCGCGCTCACCGAATGTACCGGACTGCTTTAAGAGTTCATCAACCATTGTCGTTTTACCATGGTCAACGTGGGCTACGACGGCGATGTTTTTTAGTTTTTGATAATTTTGGCTCATGGGAATTTCCTAGGCTAGTCCTGGAGGGATCAATGGTGTAAAAAGTTTTTCGGATCATACTTTTTTTATAGCGCTTTTACCATGGGGATTTAGTGATTCAGGTTCAATCAATTTCAAAGGAATATGGGGATAGAACTCTATTTAGGGATGCAACCTTCTCAATCAACCCTAGAGAGCGTATTTGCTTGGTTGGACGTAATGGTTCAGGCAAATCGACCTTGTTTAAGCTCATGCTTGGAGAAGAGCTACCCGACAGCGGATCGATCTCAATTCCAAAGGGTTACACCATTGGAAGCCTTAAGCAGCATCTAGAATTTACTCAAAACACTGTTCTTAAGGAGTGTTTGCAGGTTCTGCCTAAGGATCAGCAATTTGATAATTATCGAGTAGAGAAAATCTTATTTGGCCTTGGTTTTGGTGCAGATGATATGGAGCGTCACCCTTCTGAATTTTCAGGTGGGTACCAGATTCGTATTAATCTTGGAAAAGTTCTACTTCAAGAGCCTCAACTTTTATTATTGGATGAGCCAACCAACTATCTCGATATTGTCAGTATGAGGTGGCTAAAAAAATTCTTGGTTCAATTTCCAGGCGAAGTCATGTTGATTTCCCACGATCGTGATTTTCTCGATGGTGTTGCCACTCATACCATGGGCATTTCAAGGCAAAGACTAAGAAAGGTTGCTGGTAAGTGCCGCGACTATTATGAAATTGTAGCTGCTGATGAAGAAATTTATGAGCAAACCAGAATCAATCAAGAAAAGAAAATGCAGCATATGACGGAATTTGTCGATAAGTTTAGGGCCAAGGCATCTAAGGCCGCTCAAGCACAGAGTAGACTTAAAGCTCTAGAGAAAATGGAAGTGATGGATAAGCTTGCCAGTGAGAGCGATATCAATCTTCGCTTTCAATTTTCTGATATGCCTGGAAAAGTTATTATGCAGGGTCTTGATTTAGGCTTTGGCTATTCAAAAGATAATCTCCTTTTTAATCATTTAGAGTTCTCTATTTCTAAGGGAGATCGACTCGGTATCATTGGTAAAAATGGTAAGGGTAAATCAACTCTGATGAACTTAATGGCAGGAGAGCTCACGGCCGTTCACGGCGAGTTAAAAAAACATAATTCAACAGTCATAGGACACTTTGGCCAAACTAATATTGAACGCCTTGATCCAAAGATGACTCCTGAAAGTGAAGTCCAATCAGCTAATCCTGATCTTTCGATGACTTTGGTGCGCGGTATTTGTGGCGCTATGATGTTTGAAGGTGATTCGGCCAAGAAGAGTATTAGAGTTCTATCTGGTGGGGAGAAATCTAGGGTCATGCTTGGAAAGCTCATCGCTAATAAAACAAATCTTCTCTTGTTGGATGAACCGACCAACCACCTTGATGTTGAGTCCATTGACTCTATGACTGACAGTCTTCGAAATTTTGAAGGAGCAGTTGCTATCGTTACCCACTCAGAAATGATCCTAAGAAAACTGTGCAATAAATTTGTTGTCTTTCATCAAGAAGGCGCTGAGTTTTTTAATGGTAACTATGATGACTTTCTTGAAAAAATTGGCTGGGGTGAGGAAGAATCTAAGTCCAAGTCTGCCGGAGCAAAGTTATCGCAAAAAGACTATAAGCACCTTCGTGCTCAGCTCATGAACGAGCGCGCTAAGGAAGTTAATCCCATCAAGACGAAAGTTGAGCAGCTTGAAAGTTTAATAGATGATCTTGAGGCTAAAGTTGAGGATCTAACAGATGAGTTAGAAGTGACTACTGAGAGTGAGAAGATGGTGGATCTCTCAACACGTATAGGTGCCTTTAATAATGATATTGAGTTGGCTTTTTCTAAGCTAGAAGAATTAGTCCCAGAGCTTGATGAAAAAAGTGCCTTTTATGATGAGAAAATTCAGGACCTGGAAAGTCGTTTTTTTCGATAAAGCTTAATGGCGATAATTAAAACAAGAGTGAAGACGACAAGGCCCACGAGTCCCCAAACCATATCGATAACACTCTTTAGTGTGACTAAGAAGACGATGGCGACTAAAAAGATAGTAGCGACTTCATTCCACATTCTTAATTTTTGAGCGCTGAGAGTGAATTTATCTTTTTGAAGATTTTTATAAATTCGGCCACATAGAATATGGTAAAGATACAATCCTAAAACAAAGCAAAGCTTTACCATTAGCCATGGATGATCTGTTAATGGCATCCAATCCTTTAAGAGACTTCCACCAAAAATTAGTACTAAAAAAGCTGACGGCCAAGTAATTCCATACCACAGACGTTTTTGCATAATTTTAAACTGATTTGATAATGCCAGACGTTCTTGATGAGGTAATTCTTGCGCCTCAGTGTGATAGATAAAGAGTCGTACGATATAAAAAAGCCCGGCAAACCAAGTAACCACAAAAATAATATGAAGTGCTTTTAAATAGAGGTACGCCATAAGTTAACTTTAGCATAAAATACTATTATGGACATTGTCATCTTTCGCCATGGGCAAACAGATTGGAACGTTGAGGGAAGGCTTCAAGGAAGCACGAATATCCCTTTAAATGAATTGGGACGAGCACAAGCCAAAGCTTTGGCCTTAAGGCTTGCTCGTTTTGAATTCGATCTTATTATTTCAAGTGATCTTGATAGAGCGATGGATACGGCCAAAAGTCTTTTAATTCATCAGTCTTGTAAAATTGAAGCAGATATTCGTTTAAGAGAAATTGGTCTTGGTGATGCTGAAGGTATGACAATAACTGAAGTGAAGAAAAAGTATAATATCGAAAATTTTAGAGATTTTAATTTTCCTGGTCGTGAAGACACCAGAAGTATTGGCATTAGAGTCAATGAACTCATAAAGGAGCTTTACGATGCTGGCTATAAATCAGTGGCTCTTTCTAGTCATGGTGGTGTCGTTTGGAATTGGCTCAGACTATGGACAAATGGAGTCGAGCAGGTCGCTAACACTGATGCCTTTTTATTAAAGTGGAGCGGAGAAAACGCTATCTATAAAGAAAGAATCTCAAATAAGTAGAATTGATTCTTTTGATGTTTAGAGAAGTTATTATCAGAAGCAACGATGAGTGTTTGATGACCATTGATCATTGGGCCAAAGCAAAGAATCTCTAAATTATCCGGCTTGTGTTCGAGCTCAGAAAAATCTAAAATCAACGTTTTTTCTAGCGTGACTGTCTCAGCGCTTAGCTTTTCAATATTGGTTACTAGCGCTTTTGCTTCCAGTTTTATTTTATAAATTCTTACGACTTGTTTTTTTATGCTAGAAATCCATGCTCTTTCAAGAATCAAAACTTCTTCATCAGAAAGAGTTAAAATATCAGAAATACCATTTTTGCCATTATCTGAGTCATGGAAAACATTCTCTAACTTAATCGCATATTCTTCAGCTGTATTTGATTGCAGGTCCACCTTTGAAAGACGAACAATATTATGCTCAAGATAATCTTCTCCAGCATCTTGCCTGAGTGCAGCTTCATTTACGGTAAAAACAAATTTTCCACTCGGTGAAGTAGACAGAGATTCAAAACCTAAGTTCGAACGAATACCTTTTGTCATCTCGCCAGTAGCTTCAGGAACATAACGATTTTCATTAAATGGAATAGATTTTTGGTAAACTCCACTTTGATCATAAATCTTTATAAAGGGAGAGCTTCTAAGATTGTCTCGATAGGAGCCTTCGGAAGCGATAGCGTAGTGATCACCAATTTTGGTAATCGCCTCAGCGTCAATCGTATTAAGTTTATAGCTTTCGTTATTCTCTTTTAAAATAATGTTTTCAAGTGGATTTACAATGAGCTTGCTATCTTTGAAGTCTATCTCGAGTTTAACCATTCTCGCTGGGGCGTATTCACTTCTATCGTCGCTGACGGCCATATAGGTCTTATCATTAATAGCGATCATTCCTGATAAACCACCAAATGGAATCTTATCAAGAACTGTTTCAGAGCTAATCGTTGAATAGCCCAAAAGCTTTAAACCAGAAGTCTGTGTATGAACTTCTGGTTTACAAGACGCTACTAAAATTAAAAATAGAGCAAAGAAAATTTTCATACTTATGCTTTGAAGAGTGGCGCACCATTAATATTGGTTTGATAGAAATCACCAAACTTTTGCATTTGATTATGGAAGCTAACAGCAAGCTCTTTCGATTTCTTTTCATAGTCAGCTTTATTTGCCCAAGACTGTTCAGGGTGTAAAACACTTTGAGGGATATCTGAAACATGTGTTGGAATATGAAATCCGAATGTTTGCTCTTGAGTTGTATCAACATTATTCATGTCATTTGATTGGATGGCGCGAATAATAGTTCGTGTTGTCGCAAGTGGGAAACGCTCACCTGTTCCATATGCTCCACCAGTCCAGCCTGTATTAATAAGCCAAACGTTGGTTTTATATTTATCAAGGTAGTGACCAAGTAGTTCAGCATAAACACTTGGATGTCTTAACATAAATGGAGCACCAAAACATGGTGAGAACGCCGCTTGTGGTTCAGTAACACCAATCTCAGTTCCAGCAAGCTTCGCTGTATAACCAAGGACAAAATAGAACATCGCTTGTTCTTTTGTAAGCTTCGCAACAGGAGGAAGAACACCAAAAGCATCAGCCGATAAAAAGAAGATATGGCTTGGCACATTTCCTTTAGATGTTTTTTCTAACTCTTCGATAAATGAAAGCGGGTAAGAAGAGCGACCATTTTCAGCGATTGATTTATCAAAGAAATCAACAGCACCAGTCTTCTCATCCATCACAACGTTTTCAAGTAATGAGCCAAAGCGAGTTGAAGCTTTATAGATTCCTGGCTCCGTTTCTTTTGAAAGCTTGTATGTTTTTGCATAACAGCCACCTTCAAAATTGAACACACCTTCATCAGACAGACCGTGTTCATCATCACCGATCAAAAGAGTTCCTTCATCGCATGAAAGAGTCGTTTTACCCGTGCCTGAAAGACCAAAGAAAACTGAAACTTCATTGTTAGGAAGATGACTTGCACCAGAGTGCATTGGAAGAACTTTTTTCTCAGGAAGAATATAATTCATAATAGAGAACATACTCTTCTTAATCTCGCCGGCGTAAAGAGAGCCAACGATGATAGTTACCTTTGTATCAAAACAAGTTGTGATAACCGTCTCAGCTCTAACATTAAATTCACTTGGATCGATATTCATTTCAGGAACATGAAGAATGGTGAAAGCATTATCTGTCATAGGGCCCATTGGAGCTCTAAACATATGGTTAGAAAAAAGAATATGGTGAGGATGAGAAGAGATAACTCTTGTTCCAATATTATGTTTTTCTTCCGCTCCAACTGAGCGCTCAGTAATAAAGACTTCACGATCAGCTTCATTTAAGTAAGAGATAGCTTTTTGCTTTAGCTTTTCAAAATGTTCTGCCGTCATCGGACGAAGAGCATTTTCCCACCAAATAGTATTTTCAGTTGTTGATGATTTAACAACATATTTATCTTGAGCTGAACGACCTGTATTTTTTCCGGTCACAACTCGAAGGGCCCCATCTTTTGTTAAATGGCCTTGGCCTTTTTGAACTGATTTTTCGATAAGAAGATTATTAGGAACATTAAAATAAACTTTAGCATTTGCTTTTTCAGTCGCTAGACCTAGTTTTTGATAGAAATCCATACTCGACTCCAATAATATTGCGCAATGGGCAAAACAGATAAAACTTGGGCTAAGATTAGCCCTTTTAATACGTTCTATAAAGTTTTTATCTCATGACAATATCAACACAACTAGAGCGTTAAAGTGACCTTCGAAAGTGAGCGCGGACTATCAGGATTGAGCCCCTTAACTTTAGCTAAGTCATTAACTGCGATATAAAACTGATGAATAGCGTTAAGTGCGTCAAGATCTGGATGCAAGCTAGGTGAATATAAACAGTCAGTTAGATCATCTTGGTGATCGCTAATAACAACAACATTGGCGCCTCGCTGTTTCATTTGAGCTGCCAACTCGAACAAGCTTTTTTGCGATGGACCTCTTAGGGCAAAAATAATGAGAGGATATTGTTCTTCTATGACTGCTTGGGGGCCATGCAGTATTTCAGCAGAAGAGAAAGCTTCTGCTTGAATGTGACATGTTTCTTTTAGTTTTAAGGCGGCTTCTAGCGCGATGGAAAGACCAAGGCCTCGTCCTACGATCATTGCTTTTTGAGTATCTTTAAGCGCTTCAACAATTTTAATCCAAGAATTATTTGTTGATGTCACCATGGTCGAATGATGATTCTCAAGCGAATGGAGTAGGGAAGTATCATCGGCGAGTTTTGCTATTAAGCTAGCACTTGCAAATAAAGAAGCGATAAAAGACTTTGTAGCAGCGACAGATTTTTCTTCACCGGCATAAAGAGGATAAACGTATTTAGCCTGCTCAGCGAGAGGAGAATTTTCAACGTTAACCATCGCTAATGTTTCAAAATTTCTTTGTTTAAAATATGAAAAAGATTGAACTAAGTCAGGACTTCTACCTGATTGAGAAATTCCAATGGAGACCGTTTGGGCAGCATCAATAAATGTTTTATGAATAGAGATAAGCGAAGGCGTAAATGATGTTGTTAATTTACCTAGTTTGAGTCCAACTATATAGTTAAAAAATTGAGCGGCATGATCACTACTGCCTCTCGCAATTGTAAGAAAGGAATAAGGATCAAACTTTTTCCAATTTGCAGAGATATCATTTCTATTTTGATTATTTTTTTGCCACTGAGTCTTTAAAATATCTGCAGTTTCAAGTGTTTCTTTAAGCATGAGCGTGCTCATTTTAAATTCCTTCTTTGATGACTTGTTTAAGTTCACCGTCTAAAGATGTTAGAGCAAAGTCAGCCCGTGCACCGACTCTAATGGCACCACGATCTAAAACATTTAAAAGGTTAGCTTGTATTGTACTAAGGCGTCTTGAGCTTTCAATTGGGCTTAGTCCTAGAGTTAATAAGTTTTGAAGAGCCTGATTTAGAGTCAGGGAGCTACCGGCCAATGTTCCATCCTTTAATCGAACGCCATTGCTACATTTGGTGACGTGATGTTCACCTAAACGGTATTCACCATCAGGCATACCCGATGCAGCGGTTGCATCAGTAACGAAATAGAGATCAGGAATTGATCGAAGGGCCATTTTGATAGCGCCTGGATGTACATGGATAAGATCAGGGATGAGTTCTGCAAAGTTGGCGTGTGCTAAGCAAGCTCCAACAACACCAGGGGCACGGTGGTGAAAGGAGGACATGGCATTAAAAAGATGAGTAATGCTTTGGCAGTGATTATTGATAAAGTCTTTTGCCTCTTCATAGCTTGCGTTGGAGTGACCAAGCTGCAAAATAATTCCTAATTTTTTTAACACATTAATTTCGTCATCCTTGACACCACTTTCAGGGGCGAGAGTTAAAATTTTAATTGGAGCAATGGTGTGATACTTTTTAATTTCGTTCAAAGAAAAAGGGCGCACGTAATCTGGTTGCGCTCCTAGTTTTTGTGAACTTAAAAAAGGCCCCTCTAGATGAACGCCAAGGATGTCTGCTTCTTCAACATGAGGGGATGCAATAACTTTTGCAATATCTTTAAAAACAGATTCAAGCTTATCTGGAGTATCAGTCACTGTTGTGAGGAGCAAGGAGGTCGTTCCAAATTTCTTATGTAAACGAAGCATTTGTCTGATAGCTGTTTCGCCTTCCATGACATCATGTCCACCTCCACCATGACAGTGAAGATCAATAAAGCCGGGATACAAGTAACTTTCAGAATGCTTTTCAGGGCTAATTTTCGAAATGGACTTAATGATAGAATCGAATTCTATTTCACCGTAGAAACAGTCTTTGTCTGTAACAATATTAGCTTTAATTTTCATAAGCTAATCTTATGATGAAAGAGAGCAAAAGAAAAAGCCCACTTGAAGTGGGCTTTTAGTTTATTAAGGTGTTGCACCACAAGGTGGGTATTGTCTGGCTAGCTTGCCAATGGGTCCACCGTTAGAACTATGGTTTGGTCTAAGTTTTTCCCAGTAGCTATTAGTTGGAAAAATTCGACCGCTACTGCGATATTCCCCAGCTCTACCTTTCAATAATTCATCCATAATGCCCATGGCACATAATGTATTATTTTTAGGATTTGCCGTAGCCGCTGCACCTGAAGGGAAATTGCAGTTATCCCCACGCCATCCTCTTGGACTGGCTCTTGTATTAAGAGTGTTAAGTTGAAATAGTCCTCGTGGACGGTCTGCTGCATTCGGTACACTTCCAGTATTAACAGAAGCAGGATTACATGAAGATTCAACTTGAGAAATCGAAGCCATCATCCAGACCCAAAACTTCATCTTCGCCGCATCACTTAGTCGTCCCCAGTTTGGGCAAGTCATTGGTTGGCTGCCATCCATTCCAGGCATTGCATCGGAGAAGAATCTTGATGTTGATCCACCCTTACTATTAATATAATCAACAATATATTTACCATAAGTTCCGTAGCTTCCATTTGCAGCAATGAAATTTCGGCAAGCAGGGTTAAAGTATGGCAAAGACCCGCGACGAGGACGCGTTGTTGGCAGTGAGATATTTCCAATCTCGTGGTCATTATCAGTTTGGCAAGTGGCACAGCTGCCAGATGGAGCTGAACCTGCACCACTCATAGCACGATTGGGATCGACTTGAGCAGACACATCAAAAGCTAGAGCTAACGTTAGGATGATAAATAACTTCATTATTTACCTCCTTTCATTGCAATTTTCTTGAACTCGCAAACATACCCGTTTTCTTTAACAGAATAAGTGATCTTTCCATCTTTAAAGCTGAAGACTTTTGTCGTGACTGCTTCATCACTTTTAAGACTTGCAGGACACCTCGAAACTTCAGTCATCAGTGTTACTGAGTTCGGTGTGAAGCTATATTTGGAATCAACTGCACAATCACCACTTTTCTCGCTTCCAGAGCTATCAAGCGCTCCAAAGACGATGGTATGGCCGAGGCGGAAGCCTTCTTCCACTTTCGATTTATTAAAAAGCGATAGTGATCCATCAGAACAACTTTTGTTGCCCTTAACGACCTCGTATTCACCTTCCATTCCTTTTATATTTTTAAGAAATTCATCGTAGGATTTGTCTTTTGCAAGCAACATCGTGCTAGCTCCAAGAGCAAATATTAATAACCAATTTTTCATAGACTCCCTCACCACAAAGCAGTTTTGTTAACTAAAGACTACCACGCCTTAAATTTTGTCGAAGGTGATAGGTAAAAAGAGATTCTTAGTCAGCTAATATAAAGAATTCATCAAAAAAAATGAAAAGCTCAAGTTTAATGGGGTGGTCAATAAGTTATCAAGATTTATAGAATAGCTAAAATTTATAACAAGGAAGAGATCGTGAAGTTAATTGCAATACTATCAATGTTTCTAATGGTCAGCTGTGGCACAAAAGTAGAGGGATTAAGTAAAGTTGACAGTTTTACTCATGCAAATATATTGTCTGGTCGTATGGTTGTTGGTGGTGTCGTTGATGCCGTTGAAACTATCAATGCAAAAGCAGGCTTAAGCTATGCCAATTCACTTCGTGCACAAATCATCGAAGAAAGACCTGGCTTTAAAGTGTCAAACGCAAGCTACCTTATTAAGAAGCTTGGAAGAAAAAGTTATAATAATATTTTAAGCGAACTTGAAATGGATGGCGCTGTTTCAGAGTCTTCGATGAATTTGCTAGCAACTAAAGCTACTGGTGTTAGGTATATTTCTTTTGCCCGCATTGAAGCTAACGAAGTGTCTAATGATAGAAACGAAACGAGTGACACTGACTCTCAAGGAAATGAAACAGGTAAGAAGAGTGTTGTCACAACTACAACAAGGTCAATCACCGTAAATTTCAGAGTCCTAGATTTAAAAGAAAAGTCTACGGCTTGGAGTGGACTTATTTCTAAGTCTCAACAAGAAGAGTCTAAGTTTGCTGTTAAAAGCGAAAGTGGCTTAATTTCTTTAGTTAAGGCAATCAAAGGAACTGGGGAAACAGAAGATGATAAAAAATATCCATTTCCAAAAGCACCAGGTCTTAAAGGCGTGTTAAAGCAAGCCTTTAATGGTTTCGCTGATAATCTTCCTGAAGAAGAATAAAATTAGTTTTTAGGAAAAAGAAAATATAAAACATACGGAAGGCGTGCGGCCCAAAACTTCTCAGAGTGCTCAGCGCCTTCTTGTATAATTACTTTTAATTGATTTTTATTTAAGTGTTTTAGAAAAATATCTTCAGCCCTACTAACTGTTTCAACAATTTCAACCTCTTTGCTTCCACAATCAAGCCAGATCTTATCAAGAGAAAAAAGACTTTCTTCAAGCAGTTTAAGAATAATTTCGTTATCCCACCAAAGAGAAGGTGATAAAGCAGCAATTTTTCCAAAAAACTTGGGAGTTTGAATCGTGCTATAGATTGAAACTAGTCCACCAAGAGACGATCCAATCATTGCTCTGTTACTTATGTCTTTTAGCGTTCTAAATTCCGCATCAATAGCGGGAACAAGTTGGTTTGTAATTACGTTGAGGTATTGATCTGCACCGCCACCATCACGACGATCACGTAAGCTGGGAGTATATTCCCATAAGCGGTCTTTCGTATTATCAATGGCGACGACAATAACGGGCTCAATGAAATTATTTTCTATTAAATAGTTTAGCGTTGATTGAGCCTTCCACGTTTGTCCTAAGAATGCCCTCGTTGGATCAAATAAATTTTGACCGTCATGCATATAAATGACGGGGTAAGATCTATTTGAGTCTTCGTATTTTGGTGGCAAGTAAACGTAAATATCCCTAGGCTCTAAATTGGCATTTGGATTAAAGTCTTTAGTCCATAATTCAAATTGACCACTGGCAAACAAGTCGAAGTTAAAAAATAGCGTAAATATAAGAAATAAAATTCTAGTCATTTATATTTTATAAAGTTGATTTCGCTTTAAGTGGTGCCCGGGAAGGGTATCGAACCCCCACGATGTTGCCATCGGCGGATTTTGAATCCGCTGCGTCTACCATTCCGCCACCCGGGCTTTGGGTTCGTTATCTTATGCTGCTCGTTGTTTTTGGTCAATTATCTTTCAATAAATTTAGCGTCTCTCTAATGCTAAACCTAAAGGGTTGCTTGAGCTCTTTTAGAAGACTCCTACCGTCGATAACGCAGGGAAATTTAATATAATCCAAGAGGTAGTGAGGGAAGCTCCAAAACGGTGTGTTAAAACCTCTTGCAATTGGTTCAAGTGCAAAAAGTGGGACAGGAATGATGGGAAGACCTATCAGCTTCTTTGCTTCGCGAATGGAAATAGCATCGTTGGGTGCAACATTATAGATTCCGGTAGGAATATGTGAGATTGATTCTGCTAGAGAATGGGCCATATCGAACTCATGGACAAACTGCAGCATAGGATTGTAGTCGATTGGTACTGGGGCATAGGATGTCGTTAAGTACCTCGTCATCGTATTGTTAATTTGCGGCCCAAGAATATTACAAGGCCTAAGAATAACAGTCGATATTGTCGATTGATTTCGCCACATCCAACTACTAACCATCTGGTCCATTTCAACCACGTCGCGAAGTTCTGGGTATTTAATCGAAGCTCTAAGTGAGGCGTCTTCTGTGATAAAGGTTGGATTATCTTTTAGGGCACCATAGACGTGGAAGGTTGATAGAACGACGACTTTTTTTAATTTATACTTCAGGCATAAATCTAAAATTCTTTTTGTTCCCATTAAGTTGAGATCAAGTCGTTGAGCAAGATTAAGACTTGGCCCGGACTGTGCGTGGCTTAAGCGTCCAAGGTGCAACATTGAATCAAAAGAGTAGTCTCGAAATATCTTTTCAAAATTTCCACGAGTATATTTCATTCTTAAATAGGTAACTCTATTTTCAGGGTACTCACGAACCATAGGTCTTGAATCAACACCGACGATCTTGATATTGGGAAAACGTTTTAATAAAAGACCTGAAGTAATTCGAGCAAGGCCACCGGCCATTCCAAGAATGAGAAGTGATTTAGGTTCTTCTTGCAAGCTTAGTCCTTGGATGGCATTTTTTTTCTGAGTTTATCTGTAATTTTGTTTCCCATAAACTCTCGTCTATTTTTTAAACCTTCATCAAGCATGTTTTGAATCTGAAGATGAATTTGATCGATATATTCATCAAGTTCATTATCAGGAGCATCTGCGCTCAAATTTGAAGGAATAGAAAACTCTTCGCCTACATGAATATCGACAGGTGAAGGGAGGGGAACTAAATTAGGGGTCAAGGGCATGGCAGGTAGTCCAATTTTTTTTGCCAGCTTAAGGGGATGCCAAACCAAAGGATAAAATTCTTCGGCTCCAACAACGGCCACAGGTAAAATAGGAATTCCGGTTGCTAAGGCGATACGAAAGAATCCACGACCAAACTTTTTCATGTCATAAAAGTCATCACTGTCTTTCGCTATCCCTCTAACTCCTTCAGGAAAAACGAGGACACTTTCACCACGCTCAAGAAGATTAATGCAGTTTTGTCGATCACCTAAAACTGCACCACCCTCCGCTGCCCAGGAGCCTATAAAAGGAATGCCCGTAAAAAATCTTTCGACCATGGGTCTAAGAATTCTTGGAGGATCAACTTGTGTAGAAAACATAGAACAAACCAGCATTCCATCAATAGCTATTTGGCCTGAGTGATTTGCTACGACAATATAAGGTTGGTCTTTGATATTCTGAGTACCAAAGCATCTTACACGGAAATAATGCTTATAAAGAGGCCAAACACGCTCAAGGCTCTTTCTGGCTCTTTTTAAATTAAGTCCCCAGGGATCTTCCTTTCCAAGGTATTTCTTCTCTAGTTGAGCAAAGATACTGTCAAAATGAGCTTTAGTCTCAGGAGAACTAGCGTCATTAATTTTAGTTAGTAGGTTTTTAAACATTACACTCAACTTTTAGATAAATTCCGATATCTTAATAGTAGCAAATGTCCGCGTCTTCACAAAGATCCGGCAGAAAGCTATAATGGGGACACTTGGAGGCAACTATGCAGCGTCAACCGCACTGGCGTTCTAAATTTAATGAGATCGTTCAGGTTTGTACCGACGAACTAAAGAAGACGACCGAGATCGGCAAAAAGATGTTAAATGCATCTAAGACGAACTCTAATCTTCATGAAGCCTACGAAGAGCTGGGTGTGCTTGTTGCTAAAGCGATCGAGAAAAAGCAACTAGACTGGGACAACCCAAGAGCAATGGAACTCATTCATAAAATTAAACGTTGTCAGACAAATCTTAATGATATCGAAACTGAAGTGAATAAAATTAAATTTGCACCAGGGCCGATTGATATTTCTAAGAAGAAGAATTCTAAAGAGCACACAAAAGATCAATAGCCTTTAGGAATCATGATTATCATATTATTTACTTTTAAAAAATAAACAGAACAGCCTAAAAGCACTGAGCTTGCTAATAAGATGAAAAAAAATATCATCTTAACTTGTAGAGATTGTTCAGATTGCATTTTAATTCTCTTTCGAGGAGAGAAGATAAACTTCGGTCTAATAATAAAAATTAAACAACAATTGAGAATCACAACCCACAAAATCCAAGAATAGACAAATTGAGAAATAGGATTACTTTGAATCAACTCGTGCTTCCGCTTCTAATAGAAAAGAAACCAACGCAGATTTAAACGGCGGCAAGCCCTGACCTTTTTCTGCTGAGATAAAATGTATATCTCTAATAAAAGCGTAATCCTTAGAAAGTTGTGGTTTTAACTTGTTAAGAACTGCCCTATCTTTTTGAGTTTTAAGTTTATCGAGTTTATTAAAGGCAAGTGAGCATTTAAGAGGGTAGCGAGATAACCAATAATGAAACTCACGATCGGCGTCTTGGTCTGGGTGTCTCGCATCTTGAACATTCACGATACGGATACTTTCTTTAACTGAAGTAAAGAAAGTCGTCATGAGCTCATCCCAGTTCTTCGCCATCTCTTTAGATATCTGGGCATGTCCATAGCCTGGTAGATCAAATAACCAGAATTTCTTAGGATGAACGGCTTTAGACTCCGGATCAAACAATTCAAATTCAAAAACGTTAACTTCTCTTGTGCGACCAGGAGTTTTAGATGTTCGAGCGGTTTGTTTACCAAATAAAGAATTGATCAACGTTGATTTACCGACATTTGAACGCCCAGCAAAAGCTAAACCAATAGGATTTTCTTCATTTAAGAAAAAATCTCTTAATTGATCAGCTTCGGAAAATCCAAAACGAAATACAGTACTAGCGGGACGAATTTGATATGCCATAAAAGAATCATACCAGTTTGGCATCCAATTTGTAGAGGACTTTCAAGCGAATCCTATCAATCTGGAGAAAAAATTGAGTAATCTAGCCCAAATTCTTGATTTTCATCAAAATAATGAAAAAGTAACAGCTCTGCCCAAGTCTCTAGTAGACCACGTTGTAAGTCTAAATCAGGTCATCGAGATTTCACCAATCATTGGTAAGAAAAGGTCAATGCAACTGAGTCGTACCCAATATAGCTTTAAAAGTGGTGTTGAAGAAAAAAAGGAAAACCATGGAACAACAATTTATTTTAAAAGTCTAAAAGATGAGCAAAATAAAACTCTTTATCTAACACTAAAAACTTATATAGGTCATAGTGGCAAGCATCTCCAATGTTATGAACTTCACTCAAACGACAGTTTCAGACTTAATGGGCAATGGGTTAAGTCCGCGATTGTAAAGGTGGGGGATATTCTAGATTTTGCTCTTACACGAATAGAGTTTAATATAAAAAAAAATGCTCAAGATGATTGTTCACAAGTAGGCCTGTCTAAGCCTTTGATTCAATCGAACTTACCTGTCTTGATTGAAGGAGAAACAGGAACTGGTAAAACTCATATGGCTAAAATGATACATGAAGCCAGTGGTGTTTCTGGTCGCTTCGTTCATCTCAATCTTGCTTCATTCTCCCCTTCACTTATTGAGTCAGAATTATTTGGTCACAATCGAGGTGCATTTACTGGTGCTCTAAAAGATAAAAGGGGTGCCTTTCTCGAGGCAAACGCTGGAACATTATTTTTAGATGAAATTGATTCTCTACCAAAATCGATGCAAACAAAGTTACTTCTCTTTCTTGATGACGGTAAAATTCGTAGTGTTGGTAGCTCAAACTCGACACAAGTTAAAGCTCGAATTATTGCTGCTTCAGGCTCTGATCTTCAAACGAAGGTGCGAGATGGAGAGATGAGAGCAGACTTTTATCACCGATTAGCTAGTGGGGTTTCTGTAAGGATTTCTTCACTTAGAAACAATCCTGATAAAATAAAGAAAGTCATTAATGAATTCTCAAAAGAGTTTTCTAGAGCAATCTGCAACGAAATGATTGATCGATATTTAAAACTTACGTGGCCAGGAAATATTCGAGAACTCAAAGGGCATTTACTTAAAAAACATATCTTAAAGCCTTTCGGTTTAATTCGCTGGGATGAATGTGATGATCAACTTATTTGGTCTGTCCATGAAGAGTTTTATTCCAATGAGCTTGAAAATAAAAAAATGACTTATCGAGAATTAAAAAAAGCATACGCTGCATATATTTTATCGAAATGTAATAACCACTATCCAACAGCAGCTAGGATCTTAAATATTTCAATAAATACATTAAAGCGAATTGATCAAGCGGCTAATATAGACGAGATATAGATCTGTTCAACAGAACCTTTTATTTTCATTTTTAAAAGAAGTTGATTAAGTTCTGCTTTTATCTTTTCCTTTAAAATAAGTTTTCCTTCATCACTCAAAGGAAAGCCCGGAATAATCGGTTCCACCTTCGAATTAAGCATATCTTCTAGAAGGTAAGTGTTATCGAAGAGATACTCTCTGATATAGCGATTAGAGGAAATGATAGTGAAATCAATTTGTAGCTTTCGAAGAGATGACTTGCCTTCGATATATGATGGGACAATAACATTGGAGACTAATAGTTCTCTTTCACTTCTTTTATAATATTTTGGGCGAATTTCTAAAGTTCGCTCAATTGAAGCAGGCTCTCTATCGATGATTCCCGAATCTTCTGCAATCTTAGTAGAGTTATTATAGACACCTATTCCTGTGATCGTACTGACTGTAACTAATACTATCCCCGAGGCGAGAGCACCTGGTGAGATGGTTGAAAAATAAAGTGCTATTTTTTTATAAAGTGGCATGAGTGCCCACTCAATGACAGCAATTAGACTAGCGGCAACACCAAACTTACTCCATTTTCCGTCTTTGCTTTCTTGTAAATTCTTATTGAGGTCTTCTCTTATTGATTGTACCTGATCAATTGTACTAGATTTAAAATGGTTTATTTTTTGACTGAGGCTTATTGGAGCATCGACAAGTTTATTTTTTGAATCGACAAGTTTTTTTCCAGCTTGGTTTTTAAGCTCAACAATTTTTTCAGGTGTTGCACCTTTAAGTAATTGTGAGCAGCTCGAAAGAGAATTCTCGAGTTTCTGATTAATCTTTGATTCAATTTTTTCCCATCTTTTCACAGCATCCTCACTAGGACCTATATCGGTCAATTGCAGCTCTATATTGAGAATTATTGATGCTTATAGTCAATTATAACCTTAAAATCAGGCAAAACTGTTCATTTGTGTCTCGAAGAGCCGCACTAGCAAAGGATTTTATCTATTAACTCGATAAGAAATGGAGAGCTTTGAGAGCGAGATAGGGGAATTATTGTGATTAAGTCTTTAATATTATTAATCGTTTTCGTCATTTCAACTGGTTGCGCGAATATCTTTACCGGTCGAACATTCATTGATGAAATGGATCGTGACTCTGATGGACTATGGGTGGCTGGGCGTGATTTTCAGGCCGTCGCCGGTGATGAGGGTACGGCCTATCGACCAATGGATGAAATTCGCCAAAGAACTCCTGCAAGTCAATTTGAAAAAGCTCAAACTGATTTAGAAAAATCAATTGATTCAGAACTTCGTCGAAAGGTTGCTGCTCTCGATGAACAGTCTTATTTAAGATTCCAAAAAGATAAAAGTGTTCTCGCAACTGCCTCAGAACAAATCTATTATTTAGATCTCACTGAGAGGGAAAAAGTTGAATATGTACGTCTGAAAAACTCTGGTGGTGTAGATCAAACGATTAAGCCATACGCCTTTCTTTCAAACTATAAAACGGATGACAATCTCTCACTTAAAACATTTTACCAAAGTCGATTTGAAGAGCGTGGTATTGCTATTGGAATGAATAAGCAGGACGTGGTTCAAACTTGGGGTGAGCCTCACAATGTCGATTTTGCCGGTGACCCAAGGCTGCAAAATGAGCGTTGGTCGTTTAGAGAAAAGGGCAAAGTTCATAGGGTCTTCTTTGAGTCAGGCGTGGTTCAAGGCTGGATGGTCGATTAATCTCATTAATTATCAAAAGATAGAGCAAATTTGAGCTATGCGAGGCGCGTTAGCCTTGAGAGAATGCACCTTTTTGACTAGAGTTAGCGGATTATAATCGAAGGCGATGGGATGAAGATATTTCTTCATTCCCTAGCGTTTTTTCGGGGGTGTGTATGAGTGATCTCAGCAACACATTTACATTAGATTTTGAACGTCCAGTAAGAGATTTAGAAAATCAAATTGAAGAGCTTAAGCAAGCAAGTCTTAGGCCTGAAGTTGATATAAGTTCTGAAATCAAAGCATTACAAAAAAAAGTATCACAACTTATTAAAGAAATTTATGGCAATTTGAGTTCATGGGAGCGAGTACAACTTTCTCGCCATCCTAATCGTCCGCATACTTTAGATTATGTAAAATTAATGGTTGATGACTTTCACGATATCGCCGGTGATAGACATTTTGCCGATGATCAAGCCATGGTTGCAGGTTTTGGTTATTTAGATAATCAAAAAGTCGCTATTGTTGGTATTGAAAAAGGCCGAAAGACAAAAGAAAAAGTTGTTCATAATTTTGGCATGCCACGCCCTGAAGGCTATAGAAAAGCTTTAAGAGTTATGAAAATGGCGAGCCGTTTTAATATTCCAATTGTTGCTCTCGTTGATACTCCGGGTGCTTATCCAGGTATTGGTGCCGAAGAGCGCGGACAAGCCTCTGCTATCGCTGAAAACTTAGCTGAAATGTTTGATATAAATTCACCAATCGTGGCCGTCGTTATTGGAGAAGGTGGATCTGGTGGTGCGCTTGGTATCGCTGTCGCTGATAAAGTTTTGATGATGGAATACTCAGTTTACTCTGTGATCTCGCCAGAATCATGTGCTTCTATTTTATGGGCTGATCCAAAAATGGCAGAGACTGCTGCTAACGGCCTACAACTTGGTCCAGACAAAGCTCTTGAGTTACAAGTCATCGATTCAATTATCCCTGAGCCAGCCGGTGGAGCACACCGTGATTGGAATAACTCAGCTGATATTGTTAAAAAATCAATTCTTAAAGAGCTCAAGTCTTTGACGAATAAAAAAGCCGATGTCCTTAAAAAGAAAAGATACGAAAAGTTCAGAGTGATCGGTAATCAAACATTGATTTGGAAGGATTCAAAATAAAAGTGACCACATTACAATCGATGACAGGTTTTGGAAGAGGTGAAGCTGGAAACGATGACTTTCATATCGTTGTTGAAATCAAATCAGTAAATCATCGCTATAAAGATCTTCGCTTTAGAATGCCGAGCTCGTTTAATTCTCTTGAGCAAGAATTAAGACAAAGTATTAGTGAAAAATTTCGTCGAGGAAGTTTTGATATCTCCATCCACTTAAAAAGAGCTGAAGGAAAATCAAAATTTGATGAGATTGATAATAATAAAGTTGAACAATTTATAAAGAAAATCTCTTCTATTAATGGCGTTAGCTCAACTCAGATTCAAATTGATCCAACAGCTTTTCTAAGATCTGAGTTTCTAAAAGATCAAGACTTAGAAGCAGATCCACTTCTACCTAATTTACTTAAAGAAGCATTTGACCTTGCGATGCAAGACCTCGAAAAATCGCGTAACCAAGAAGGCGAGAAGCTTACAAAAATTATGCAAGCTCACCTTGAGGAATACCTCAAGCAATTCAAAATCATTGAAGGCAAAGCTGATAACTTCAAAGCTATTATCGAAGAAAGATTAAAAAAGAAAATCGCTGACATATCAAAAGAAATCACGATTGATGAACCAAGATATCTTCAGGAAGTGATTTACTATCTAGAGAAAATGGATGTGCATGAAGAGATTAATCGCGTTAAATCTCATGCCCAAAAATTTGATAAATTAATTAGCTCGGGCGGTGAAGCCGGGCGCCAAATTGATTTTTTAGTGCAAGAACTTGGACGAGAAACAAATACGATGGGCTCCAAATCTTCAATAGAAGAGATTTCACAAGCTGTTGTTCAAATGAAATTACAGCTTGAAAAGATTAGAGAGCAGGGATTAAACCTTGAGTAAGAATGGTAAACTAATAGTCGTGGTTGCGCCTTCTGGCTCAGGCAAGTCGACTTTAATAAAAAGACTTAAAAAAGACTTTCCTAGTCTTGAAGAAAGCGTTTCAACAACAACTAGACCAAAAAGACAAGGTGAGCGCCACGGTGAAGCCTACTTCTTTGTCGATAGGGAAGACTTTCTATCAATGAGAAAAAGAGATGAGTTTTTAGAGTGGGCAGAAGTTCATGGAAACTTTTACGGCACTTCTAAACGATTTGTTGAAGGCCGATTAGCTTCGGGTAAAGACTTACTATTTGATCTTGATGTTCAAGGTGTCGACAATATGAAAAAAGCTTTTGGCGATAAGGCTAATGCTATTTTTATTGCGCCACCTTCAATTCAAGAACTTGAGCATAGACTTAGAGGAAGAGGGACTGAAGCTGAAGAGGTCATCCGCCTTCGAATTGAAAATGCGAAAAAAGAATTATTAAGACAAGATGATTACGATTTTAAAGTCGTAAATGATGATATTGAGGGAGCTTATATAAGTCTCAAGCAAGTTATTTCATCAATTTTAGAGAGCTAAAAGGGCCGTATGTATAACCGTCTAGATTTTTCCCACGAGCGAGAACTTTCCTACGAGGAAATTGAAAGACGTGTACGCGGATATTTTCCTGAAGCCGATTTTGCCATGCTTAGACGTGCCTACGACTTTGCTCAAAAGGCGCACTCTGGTCAAAAAAGAAGTTCGGGCGAAGACTATTTTATTCACCCATGTAACGTCGCGGCCACACTTATCAAGCTTCGTCTTGATATGGACTCTATCATTGCAGGGTTTCTTCACGACGTGGTTGAAGACTGTGATGTGACTCCAGAAGAACTTGAAAAAGAATTCAATACCAATGTCGCTCAAATCGTTGTTGGTCTAACAAAAATTAGTAAAATTAAGTTTAAAACCAAAGAAGAAAGCCAAGCGGAAAACTTTAGAAAGATGGTTGTCGCAATGGCAAAAGATCTTCGAGTTATTATCGTAAAGCTTGCTGATCGAATGCATAATATGCGTACTCTTCAGTACGTGTCTGAAGAAAAACAAAGAAAAATCGCTCAAGAAACACTTGATATTTATGTTCCTCTTGCAAGTCGTTTGGGTATTAACTCGGTTAAGAGTGAGCTCGAAGATCTTTGCTTGCGCTTTTTGCACCCTGAAATTTATTATCGTTTAGCTGAAAAAGTAGCGATGAAAAAAGGGGACCGCGATACTTATATTCGAGATACGATTGGTGTTATCCAAGATCGTCTTTTAGAGTACGCAGTTAAAGCTGAGATCAAAGGGCGTCCCAAGCACTTTTATAGTATCTATAAAAAAATGACGGCGCGTGGAGTTGACTTCGATCAAGTACAAGATGTGTTAGCTTTTAGATTAATCGTTCCTAATATCACTGAATGTTATAAAGCTTTAGGTATTGTTCATAGTTCCTTTAAGCCAATTCCTGGTCGATTTAAGGACTATATCGCCATACCCAAAGTGAACGGATATCAGTCTCTCCATACAACAGTTATAGGTCCTAAGGCTGAGAGAATTGAAATTCAAATTCGTACGAATGAAATGGATGACGTCGCTGAAACAGGTGTTGCCGCGCACTGGAAATATAAAGAAGGCTTAGCTGCCGGTAAGGCTAAGCTTGATTGGGTTCAAGAGCTTCTTGAGTTTAATAAGAGTACAGAAAATAGCTATGAGTTCATGAACGTTGTTAAAAACGATCTTGATATAGGTGGAGTTTTTGTTTTCACTCCTAAAGGTGATGTGCGTGAGCTTCGTTACGGTGCCACTCCACTCGATTTTGCCTATGCGATTCACTCTGATGTTGGTCATCACTGCGTCGGTGCTAAAGTTAATGGTCGAATCGTACAGCTTAAATACACGTTAAAGAGTGGCGATACCGTTGAAATTTTGAGTAGTAAGAATCAAAATCCTACGAAGGATTGGCTCAATATCGCAAAAAGTTCAAGAGCCAGAAGTAAGATTAAAGCTTACTTGATGAAAATTGAACGTGAACAAGATCGTGAAACCGGACTTGATATTCTTGAAAAAGCTCTTCGTGTTTTTGGTAGCTCCATTAAGAGTATTAAAAAGAACGGTGACTTTGAAGAACTCATTAATACTGGCTCTGCTCCCAATGAGGAAGACCTCTATGTTAATATTGGTAGTGGGAAACTACAGGTTAAAGAACTATTAGCCAGACTTCCTTCTCTTCATAAAGGTAATAAAGAAGCCCCTGAGTATAATGAAAGCCTTACCAAGGCTGATGAATATTCCAAAAAGCTAACTGGCGAAGTCCGTCGTCGTGCCAATAAAGATAATGCAGTCATTGTCGATGGGATGGATGATGTTATGGCCAGAATGGCCAGATGTTGTAATCCAATTCCAGGTGATCCTATTGTTGGCTATATCACTCGAGGTCGCGGAATTACTGTGCATACTTCGGAATGTACTCGTGTCGATGCTGGTGATATTGGGCGTGTTATTAGAGTTGAATGGAACCCTGACTTTAGCTTTAAACATCCAGTCAATATTAGAGTCGTCACTCATGATAAGCCTGGTATCCTTTCATCGATTTCAAAAGTGATTAACGCTAATGGTGTAAATATTCGTTCTGCGCTTGCTAAAAGTATGCCCGATCGCAAAGGAAGCTTTGTGTTTGAAGTAGAAGTTAAAGACTATAGCGAGTTGGTGAAAACAATCAGTACGATTGAGTCTCTTGAGGAA
The DNA here is from genome assembly GCA_964352405.1 of uncultured Halobacteriovorax sp. Lineage (GTDB taxonomy): Bacteria > Bdellovibrionota > Bacteriovoracia > Bacteriovoracales > Bacteriovoracaceae > UBA4207. Next base: position 17,436 of record CAYGRY010000012.1, on the reverse strand, counting down.
GTGATCTCGGTTAGTCGGACATAACCCCGATTCTATCCATATCAGTATCCCAAAGCATCAAGAACAACCAAGTTCTTGTATATTTAAAAGCTTCAGTAATGAGAATTTTCATATTTCTATATTTCGTAAAATCAGTTTCCACGCCAGAGTAGTAAAACTCTGTTTTATCTTCTTCACGTCTTAGACTTTCTACAATCTTTTGAATACGAGCAATATGATAATCGTGAGAAACAATCAAAATTTTCTTCAAGGCGAAGTTATGACGAAGATGTTTATAAGTCGCCATAACGTTTTCGACAGTGTTTCTGGCTTGATAATCAATTTCTAGAAGATTGATATCGATATCTTCAGCTGTTAATGGAGAAACTAAGCTATCAACTGAGTTTGTTCTATAAACACCGGAAATAAAAATTTGCGATTGTCTAAAAGCGCGAGCTTTTTGAATGGCATAGGGAATTCTTCCTTGATCACCAGTGTAGACAACAATGAGATCTGGTTGCTTTTGAAAGAACGCTAGATCTGCTTGCCTCGTTGATTGTCTCGCAATGGTAATTAAAGCAAGACAGAGAATGGCATAAGCAACACTTGAAAAAATAAAAATCGCAGCAATATTAAATAAGGCCCTTCTGGCCTTAGTCGATCTTGATTCGAACATATATTTACTGCGAAATAACATCTTAGCGAGCCGCTATCACTTCAATTTCAACAACTGCACCCTTAGGTAGGGCGGAAGCTTCAATACAGCTTCTTGCCGGATAGGGTGCTTCAAAGAAAGCTGTATAGGCTTCATTGACCTGAGAGAAGTTGCCAAGATCAGTGAGAAAAATTGAAGTCTTAATAATATTAGAACGCTTAAGATCTTGAGATTTTAAAAGGCCATCGATATTACTAAGTGTTTGCCTTAGTTGGGCACCAAAACCTTCAGCTAAAACACCTGTCTTTGGATCAAGACCAATTTGGCCTGAGAAATAAAAAGTTCCATTAAGTTCAACTCCTTGAGAATAAGTACCAACAGCAGCGGGTGCTAAATCAGTTGAGATAATAATTTTTGTCATACAATCCTCTATTTTTGCGACATTCTTTCTTCATGAAGAAGAGCTGTTAAAGTACACATATTCACAATTTCTGAAACTGGTGCCGTTCTTTGAATAATATTTACTGTTTTTGCCATTGGTACCAATATTGGTCCAATCGCACTCGCATCTGAGAGCTGTGATAAAAGTTTGTAACTAATATTGGCAGAGTTGAGTTCAGGAAAAATCAAGATATCACTTGGGCCATCAAGTTCGGTAAATGGGAAAAGCTTATCGAGGATCCCTTTGTTAACGGCTACATCAGCTTGCAGCTCACCGTCACATTTTAATTCAGGATGCTTTTCTTTAGTAATAGCAACAGCTTTTTGAACCTTTGCCGCATTTGGATGTCTATTGGAGCCGTAAGTCGAGTAGCTTAGGAAGGCGACTCTTGGCTCACGTTTCATTAAACTTCTATAAAGCTCAGCAGTAGAAACGGCGATCTCTGATAAGTCTTCTGCTGTAGGTTCAAGTTGAGCCGTACAGTCAGCAAGAAAGAGAACTCTATCTTTGAAGTTAAGTGCGAAAATACCAGCAGCTTTTCTTTTATCTCTTGTACCAATAACGTTCATGACCGGAACAAGACAGCTTGGATAACTTAATGTTGGACCAGCAATGAAGGCATCTGCATGGCCTTTTTTAACTAACATTGAGCCAAAATAATTCTCATGGCTCATTAAGTCTTCAGCATGGTTAAAGGTTACACCACGTCTTTGTCTGTCTTTAGTAAACTGCTTACAGAATTCATTGAACTCAGGATGCTTCGTTGGATTGATAATCTCAACCATATCTTTTAGGTGAGAAGTTCCAATCTTATCCATTTTTGCATGAATCTTTTTTGGACTTCCAAGTAGTATCGCTTCAATACGATCTTCTGAAAGAAGCTGACTAACAGCTTGTAGAATTCGTGAGTTTGTACCTTCTGCAAAAACAAGTTTAGTTTTTTTCTTGTTCTTATCAACGTGAGCAGCGTGGCGATCTCTCAAGCGCTTGATGAATGAGCCAGAGGTATTTAATCTATTGGCTAAGTTTGAGGCATACTCAGCAAGATTATCAATATGAAGTCTAGCAACACCACTTTCCATGGCCGCTTTTGCTACTGCAGGAGCAACACGAGTTAGAGCGCGAGGATCAAATGGTTTTGGAATAATATATTGAGGACCAAATTTAAAGTCTTGGTTTCCATAAGCCATTCTTACTTCATCAGGAACTTCTTCTTTGGCAAGATCAGCAATCGCTTTAACGGCAGCCAATTTCATTTCAGGATTAATTTTTGTCGCTCTAACGTCTAATGCTCCTCTAAAGATAAATGGAAAGCCTAAAACGTTATTCACTTGGTTTGGATAATCAGAGCGACCTGTGGCGACAATAGCATCGCTTCTTACTTCCGCAACTTCTTCAGGTGTAATCTCTGGCTCAGGATTAGCCATAGCAAAAATGATGGGATTCTTTGCCATTGTAGCAACCATCTCTTTTGTCAGAACACCCTTAGCAGAACAACCAACAAAAGCATCAGCATCTTTCATGGCATCGGCTAAAGTTCTTTTGCTTGTTTCAATAGCAAACTGTTCTTTGTATTTATTCATACCATCAGTGCGACCCTTATAAATGACACCTTTTGAGTCAGTCAGAATAAGGTTTTCTGGCTTTAAGCCCATATCAAGAAAGATCTTGGCGCAAGCAATAGCTGCGGCTCCGGCACCACTGAAAACAACAACCATATTTTCAATTTTCTTTTTAACAATTTCTAAGGCGTTTTGAAATCCAGCTGCTGCAATGATAGCCGTTCCATGTTGATCATCATGGAAAACTGGAATATTCATTCTCTCGATAAGTTGCGCTTCAATTTCAAAACACTCAGGAGCTTTGATATCTTCAAGGTTGATTCCACCGAAGGTTGGTTCCATAGCCGCAACAATACTAACCATCTCTTCTACAGTTTCAGCATTGAGCTCAATATCGAAAACGTCGATGTCAGCAAACTTTTTAAAAAGCATGCCTTTACCTTCCATTACCGGTTTACCGGCAAGGGCTCCAATGTTTCCTAGACCTAAAACAGCACTTCCGTTTGATACAACACCAACCAAGTTTCCTTTGGCGGTATATTTGTAAGCATCATCTGGATTTTTAGCAATATCTAAACAGGGTTCAGCCACGCCGGGTGAGTAGGCTAACGAGAGATCATTAGAAGTAATAGATGACTTTGTTGGAATAACTTCCATCTTACCTGGACGGCCTTGGGAGTGATAATCCAGCGCCTGTTGGCGTTTGCTTTCGCGATCGTTACTCACGCGTATTTCCTTGGTTGCATGTTACAATTTAGCGCCCATAGATTAGTCCAGTTGGGACAACCTAGCCACACAAAGCAAAGCGTTATTTGGTGATTTTGGCAGGAAAAATGAGGATGATGCTAGTAGACAACATGCCTATATAAAGCGCGTCGACATCGGCCCATAAGCCGCTAAGCGGCATTAGTCTCCAGGTCGTTGTAGTGAAAATCCCAAAGAAACAGGCAAGCAAGAATTGGTTCTCGCTGATCTTGCCTGGTCTCATGTATCCAAACAAGAGTGGAACTAATAAGCAGGAGGCTGAATAACTTCCTAGGGTTTTCCAAGCAACTTTAATACTGCCTTCGAAAGCCATTGCTAGAAGCCAGCCAACAAGTGAGACAAAAATAAGCGATAAAATATGCGAGGTTCGGGGCGAAATTTTTTTAAAATCGAAAAGATCGTAGTGAATCGTTGTTGAAGCTAAAAATAAATATGAATCAAGTGTAGATAGAACAGTGGCTAAGATTCCAGCTAAAAAGAAGCCTCTCAAGCCGTCAGGTAGAATAGAAAGAGCGTAGTCAACGTAAGCACTACTTGAAGCGGCTTCAGGCATCGCTGCTCTAGCGTACATAGCGCCAAAAGTTGTGCATAAATCAAAACCAATCCAGATGATTGTTGAAATGATAATTCCCTTCTTAGCAACTTTCGAATTGGTAGCAGCAAAGCATCGTTGATAAAAATTTGGATCAACTAAAGTTGATAAAGCGATGAAACCCCATACTAAAGTTTGAGCAAGCCCTACATCAGAAGTTGGATGAAAGTGATGGGCGGGTAAATTAAGTTTTAAATAACTTAATCCACCAAATTGTTGATAGCTAAAAAAGATAACTAGAAATACCGCTAAGCACATCACGAAAAATTGAATAAGGTCAGAAAAAACAACAGCTCTAAATCCGCCCCAAGCTGAGTAAAGGATAACGGTGAATGTTCCAATGGCCATTGAAAAAGGAAGTGACCAACTGGTAAATGAGCTAACGATAATTCCTACGCTTATTATATAGGCGACTGGTATAACGTTAAAAAGATTAAAGAGCGCTCCAAGTTTGGCCGCTCGAGGACCAAACATCGATCCTAGAAGTTGTGGCATTGTCAGTGAATTTTTAGAGCGAATTTTATCTACGAGAAAAAGAGCAAAAATTAAATAGGTGATATACCAAAACACACCTTGAGTAAGGAAATTATAAATACCTTTTTCAAAAGCTATTTGAGTTACGCCAAAAATACCGCCGTACCACGTGGCCACAAGTGTTGCGACAAAAAGTGGCAAGGTAAGTTGTCTTCCCATTAAAAGAATTTCTAAGACAGATTGATCATCGCTATGAGTTTGATGTTTGTGTTTTATGTGTCCATAGACGACGCTTGAAACTGTTAAAAGCAAAACCAGACCAAAGATTAGCCAATCAAGTGTGCTCAATATTCCGATGATATTGCTCAAATTCTCTCCAAATCTTTCATTTATAATGAAAGATTAGCATAAATAGCTGAAAAATGGTCGTCTACAATTCTTAAAACTTGAAAGATTTTATCAGACTTTAGCGCAAGTCATATTCGTTGAATATTGCCATTATGCCCAAGCTTTGGAGGATTTACCCATATTTTATGGGACCTTATGGAGGAGAAGCAATGGTCATGAAAACATTTACACATTCTTTAGTTATTCTAGCCGCCATCATCTCAGTTGCCTGTGGCAAGAAAGAGATGAGCGATTCAACTAAAGCAATATCTTCAAGTGTTATTATCGGAGACATTAATTGGCAGGAGACAGAAGACCTAGCGGCTTCTTCTTTTAAAGCTATTAATGCAAGAGCCGTTGGTAAAATTGTTTTACCTTGGGCCGATTCACGTTGTACGGCATTTTTAATTTCTGAAGATGTCATTATGACAAATCAACATTGTATTGAGCAGGCTTCACACGCTCAAGGTGTGACGGCTACTTTTGATCTGGTTGCTGGATCTACTGAAGAATCTCGTCAAGTTTTTGATTGTTCGGAATTTGTTGGTAATGATGATCAATTAGATTTTGCATTACTTAAGTGTCAAGGTTCACCAGGAGCACAGTATGGCTTTGTTAACTTAGCAACTGCAGCAGCTTCTGTGAGTTCTGATCTTTATGTTATTCACCAAAATTGTGATTACTACAGTGTTCAAGATTGTGTACCAACGAAAAAGATTTCAGAGGGCAAGCTTGTTAGTATCAGAGAAGAGGATGGAGAGTATGTTCATAATGCAGACACTTTAGGTGGATCTTCTGGAAGCCCTGTTTTTGGTGAAGATAATAAAGTTATCGCTATTCACCACGCGGGTGCTGGTGGATGGTTTAATGGTCGTGGTTATGAAAACTACGCCGTTCCAATGCATAAAATTGTAGCTAAAATTCAATCAAGTTTTCCTGGCGTATTAGGCGGAGAAACTCCAAGTGAGCCGACCCCTACACCCGCGCCAAGTGAGCCAAAGGTTCCTGTTTTAGTAAAAAATAAAAAGTATGCTGGTGAAGTTATTGCGGGTCAGTCGATAAAAGCTGAGTTTAAGCAATCATCCTTTGGGAGCGTAAAAGTTGTTATGGAAATAGCTGCAGATGCAGGCGATCTTGATCTTTACGTCTTAAATGAAGAAGGTAAGACAGTGGCTAAGAGCGCTGGCACTTCAAAGCTTGAGCAGGTTAACGCTTTATTGGCTAAAGGAACTTATACCATAGTTGTACTTGGCTATAGAAATGCTTCGGGCGCATTTAAAATTAAGATTAATAACGCTAACTAGCCAATGTTCTTAAAAAAATCATGGGCACGCTCTTCGGACCAATAAAGCCGATCAGAGTTAAAGCTTACAAAGCCAACGTGCCCACCGGTTTTTGGTATCTCTAAAAAAATATTTTTATTTCGATGTGCTTCCTCAATGGGGAAGCACTCTTTAGTTAAAAACGGATCGTCCTTGGCATTAACGATGAGGGTCGGGATGTTAATCTTTTCAAGCCAAGGTTTACAGCTCACTTCTTTATAATAGTGACTACCATCTTTAAAGCCATGCAGAGGGCCAGTAAAGCGATCATCAAATTCTTGAAAAGACTTAATTTTATCAATCCCTTCGAGCGAAACGCCTAAATCCATCATCTGACTTTTGTCTTTAATTTTTTGTCTCATGGTAATAAGAAAACTTTCTAAATAAAAACGGTAACGTCTTCGACTTATTTTTTCGGCTGATTTTCCAAGGTCACAAGGAGCTGAAAAAATCGCTGCACTTGAGATAGCTGAATCAAGTTGGCTGGCCCTTTGTCCAAGGTAAAGCGCCGTTAAATTAGCGCCAAGACTAAAGCCAACTAAAAATATTTTTTTATAAGAATGCTTAAGTCCATATTGAACCATAAGATCGAGATCATCCGTCATGCCAGCATGGTAAAATCCAGGCTGTGTATTGAGCTCTCCACTACAGCTTCGCATGTTCCAAGCTAAAACATCTTTTCCATTCAAATTAAAATGTTTGGTCATCCCTTTGATATATTGAGAATCTGATGATCCTTCTAATCCATGAGAAACAATAACGAGTTCATCCGAACCTATAAGAGAGAGGTCTACATCGAGAAAGTCGCCACATTTTGTATTAAAGCGATCTCTTTTAAATTTCACATCATGAATTTTTCTAAAAAAATAGGGATAGAGTGTTTGTAAGTGACCATTTGAAAATAAGGGAGGAGCCTTATAGCTTGAGCTTTCAATAAATGGCACTGGGGTCTCCTTCACATATTCTTAAGTCCTTTATTCTATTGGCTTTATAGCCTAATTTCTTGTGGGGGCAAGCTCTGCCCTGCCAATCCAATTGGGCAGAGTTAGTTTTGCTAAGCGCCTGAAATAACAATCAGGTTGGCAACAAAACTTTCATACAGCATCTTCATTATTTCAATAGGTTAGAGATTAATTGTCGTGTTTCGTATTTGTTTAGTAGACCATATCTATTTGAAATTAAAGGGTTTTCTATAGACAGGCAGAAAGAACCTTTGTTGTTCTAAACCTCAACAGTTTTTATAATAGAGATACAGAAACAACGTATTTTCGTTAATTTGGGTGGTTTATGAAAACAATCAATTTCCTCAAAGTGATACTGATGGCGCTTTTAGTTCTCAGTAACGCTCAAGCGGCACGTCTTTCAAGTGAGGAGAAAAAAGAAGTTGAAACTCAACTTGAAGAACTAATTAAAGAATCCAAGGATGACAAAGGTGTCATTAATATGGATCGCTTTAATGCAGTGGCTTTTGGTTCACTTGAAGACTTCCATGTTGATAGAAAAATTACTCGCGAAGAACTTCTTAAATTTAAAGAAGAGCTTGAACGCGTAAGAGTTAAAGTTGCACCTGCGGATCAAGAAAAGCAAATTCGTGATGTCTTTAATAAGAACTTACTTGCAGTTGCTCAGTCTAAGCCTAAGGCTCTTATTAAAGAAGGTGGGCAGTGTAATGATTGGGACTGTGAAAAAGGTTTAGAGTGTGCTCCTGTCCCTCCTCGTGTTGAAGCCAAGCTTTCTAAAAAAGGTGGAGATCACGCTTGTAGTAAAAACAGTGATTGCAATTCTGGTGAATGTTATAAAAATGATGATGGTAAAAATGTTTGTGAATATACCTATAAATGTTTTAGACCGGTAAAATTAAAAAGCTCATGTCTAGAAAATCCAATTTGTGCTGGTGGAGAATGTATTGAAGTCTATTTCTCTGATTCAAATATCGGTGCATGTAGCGCTAACGAAAAATCTTGTAAAAAAGATGTTGAATGTTGTTCAGATAGCTGTGTAAAGGGAAAATGTGTTGAAAACTATCGTTGTGACGACTGTATTTCAAATGGAAAGCTAAAACGCGGTCAAAAATGTTGTGAAGATAAAGCCTATGAGAAAGATGGTAAATGTCTTCCTCTGTCAGTTCCTTTGAATCCATTCGTTTATATGATGAAAAGTATTATCGATGCCGTTATCCCACAAGCTCACGCCATTATGGAAGACGATTGTTTAAACAGAGACGACAATGGCAATCTTGAGCCATGTAGTGGCGGTGGTGGTGGTGGTGGTGGATACACTCCAACACCTCCTCCGGTCAATGCGGATGGGCAGTATAGAGGTAATGTAAACTCAAGTAGTGGTGCAAATAAAGGACAAGGGATTGATCAGTCATCGATAAATTTTAACGGTCAAGCTGAAATTGATAGATTTAATTTAGTACCGGATGCGGGTAGTAATTTCGAAACGTGTGAAATTAATCTTTTGAATGACTACGCCAAAAAATTAAGAGAAACACCGATGCCCGGTAGCCCAAATGTAACTATGTTGCAAGTGGAGTTAGCTCTTCTTGGTTTTGAGTTTGTCGCCGGTGGGACTAAGCAAATTGATGATTATTGGAAAGGTGGAAATACAAACAAAACTCTTCATAAAAGAATTTCAGAAATTGCTAATAAAAGAACTGTTATTAGAAAAGATTTTTACGGCGATCTACGCTGGTTTGAGCCAAAAGTTAAATGTCTTTGCCTAGAAAAGACTGGCTGGAAGCAAATGAGCGCTGATCAAAAAGAGGAATATACTAACGAGTGCCGTTTAGGTCTTTCTATTCCTCCACTTCAAGGTGGAACACCTGAAGATATTGCGAAATATAGAAGTGAGCGTGACGAGCTGGTATCTCAAGCCGCAATGAGCGTTGCAGATTGGAATGCAAAAATTGCAGAACATAAAAGAGCTGAAGAAGCTAATGAAATTGAAGAAGGTGATGATGCTCTAGGTTTAAAAGCTCTTACTCTTTTACAAACTTGGGCACAAGCTAATGCGACGATCGAAGAAATCAGTCTTGTGACTGCAAACATTTCTATGGATGAGCTTAAAACTGTAACGTCTTGGATGGAGTCTGATGCGAAATGGTCTGATGTCGAACAAAAAGATAAAAATTTATACGCTTTTGCCGTCTATCAAGACGCTGTTCCGACTGATTACATGCTCTCAATTGCACTTCTTTCTGCTGGTGTCTTGGCCATTGTTGGTGGTTTCGCTTTCTCAGCAACAATTAGTGCATGGACAACGATTGGAATCATTACAGCTAGTGGAGCCTCTCTTGGTGCAGGTATGTGGATGATTGGTTCACTTCGTGGAGCTTGGTATTCAGCTGCTCCATACGTTTCAGATGCTCCAGTTGATTCATATAAGTGTGGTAAGAGTGACGGTGATATGTGTTACAAGTTTCAACGTACACTTCATCAGCCTCACAACAATGTTTGTAATATGAATATTTCTGCGACAGCTTGTGTAAAGCACTTTGTAGTTGTTAAAGAAAATGGCCAGGATAGTATCATCGTCGACCCATGGATACCTCAAGGTGTAAGTAAGTCTTTAATCATTAAAGATAATAGAAGTCAGGCAGAGCTATTAAACTCTGGTTATCTTGCTGCCTACGATTTAATGAAGGCTACAATCCCAGCTCCGCACCATACTAAGTTTTCATTTAGCAGTATGGACGATATGTATAACTTTATTAATAAGAATGCTGGTGCACCGGTTTACAATAAATCAATTTTCGATATTACAGTGATTAATAATAAAGTTTTAAGTAAGTACGCACCTAAACTAGATAAAGATGCTAATAAGTACATTATTAGTACGGCAACCAAACAAGAGATTGTAACTAAAGCCGCAGCCTTCTTAATTGATCAAGGTTGGGCAACGGACGAAATTCAAGCTGAAGCCTTTGGCCAATATATTTATAAGAATCATTTTACTTGGGCAAAACAAACTTATGGTGATGTGATTGCTTATCCTGCACCAGGTTTTACTTCTTATCTTGGGTTGATCGCAAACGGCTTGGCTTCTCAAATGGACTTTAATGCTGGTTTAGCTGGTAATTTTAGAGAATTAGCTAACAGTTATAGAGGTGAGATCGTACGCCGTGGTGGTGACTTCGATCGAGAAGGTAATAGAGTTGTCATCGGTGGTAGAGCTGAGGGTGGCGATAGAAATGGTCTAGATGGACAAGGTAATGGCAACGGTATTGGTTTTGGCGAAGGCACTGGTTTTGGTGGCTTTGGTACAGGTGCCGGTGCTGGTTTTGGAACAGGATCTGGAACATTAACAGGAAATAGTTTTGGTGATGGTGGTTTTAATAGTTCACTCTTTAGTTCCGGTGTGAATTCAGCCCTTTCAAATCTAAGGAAGTTTAGAAAAGACCAAAAAGATGCTGCGGATGAATTTAAGAAACGAAATGCAGGCACTGAACGTGGTCGCAACCTTATTGAATCAGCTGAGAAGTTTAGAGATCAATTCTATTCAAGTTCATTAAAAGGAAATAATCTCGGCAAAGGTAATGGTAGTGGGTTAGGCGGTGGAGCCGGCAACTCTCTAGCTTCAGGTGGGCAAATTAGACTGGGCTCTGATGGCGCCAATGGAGATGGTAAAGATGGCAAGGGCAAGACAGGATTATTCTCAGAGGGCGTAGGCCGCTCAGGTGGTAAAGGTGGAGCTAGTAGTGCTAACGGCGCTGGAGGCTTTGGTGGCTTTGGTAGCGATTATGATAATGGAAGCGGTAATGGTGTAGGCGCAGACGGTAGTGGTGGTTCTGGCGTAGGTCGAAGTGGAAATATGAGTGAAGAGGACGCACGAAAACTTGCTGATGCCATTAAAAATAGAAATGCAAAAGATGGCGAATATGGAAGAAAAGATGGCATGACCTTATGGGAGATTGTGACCAATACATATATTAGAGTTTATGATCGTTTATTAGAGAGAAAATCTAACGATCTGGAATAGGAATTAATGACCGAAAGCCTCGAACATGGCAAGGATGCCAATTCTAGAATTCAATGCTTGGATTTCCTTCGAGGCTTCTTTGTTTTTCTCGCTCTTTGGCAACATTTCAGTTTTTATTTAAATTATTGGTACGTCAGTTATTACCAAGGTTGGGGATTTTGGGGAGAGCTATTTGAAGCTCATACCCCATTCGTAGGTCAATCAATATCCATTGATTATGTTAGTTATCTTGCGGCATGGTTTTTTACTCCATGGGTGTCTCAAATCTATTTATTCTTAGCAGCTTTTAATCTTGCGAAGCCTTCGAGCAAGTCGAGGCAATCTCAAAAATTAATTCTCTTTATTGGATTATTTCTGCTTTTCACTTTTGAAAACTTTCTTGTAGCTCCAAATATAGGTGAAGCATTTTCTTTATATCCACTCCAGACTTGGATGATTTGTTTGTTTATTATTTACTTTGTCGCTAACAAACTTGGAAACAAGGGAGTTTGGGCATTATTTATCTTTGGCTTGATTCAGGCTGTTTTGCCTACAGATATGCTCTTTAATTCAATTGAGCAAACTGCACGCGAGTATATCCATCCTAGTTTTGAAATAGATGCAAGACCACATTATTTCTTATCTAGTGCATGCTTGGGATATTTATTTGGTAGAACTTGGTGGATTGATCAATTTAAACAATGGAAAATTTGGTTGGCAGTAAGTTTTGTTCTGATGTTGGTATGGATTATCTTTGGTCAAGAGTTCACGGTAAACCCAAATGATGTTTTTGCAACTGAACATGACCAAGCCAAAAACTTCATTGGCTTAATCGGTATTCATGGTATTGAAGTCTTTATTGTAGGATTGGCATTACTTCTAAGCAAAAAGGGTTTTGATATAAAACTTAAGCCATTTAATTGGATCGGACAGTATTCACTGCTGATCTTCTTTTTGCATAGAATAATTTTTGTAAAGATCATCATGCCCCTACGAATGTTAGTGTATAATATATGGGAATTTGAAATCGAAGTGCATTTTTATGAGCTCTGGCTTTATGTTTTGACCATTGCTTTATGTGCTTGGGTTGTTAAAAAATTTAGAATTCTAGCTTATCTTGAAGGAAAGTAATGCAAACCGATTCCGCACATTTAATTTTAGATTTATGGATGAGCGAAGAATGGTCTGATTCATGGGTTAAGCAAATTGAAGTCATTATCGAACGTGAATTTAGTGTTGTAAAAAAAGCACGCCATGATTTTGAACCACACGGTGAAACAATTGCCTTTATCCTTTCTGAATCACATTTTACACTTCACTCATATCCTGAAGAAAACTATATCAGCTTAGATATCTATATTTGTAAGCCTCATTATAATTTTGTTAATTTAGTTGGTGAGATTGAAAAATTTTTACCAATTTTAAAAATAAATAATCGAACTATAAAAAGAGGTGAATATGCCCTGCCTTTTTTGCAACGTTGGAAAAGCTCAGAGCTAGCTTTACTCGTATCAACATTTGTTGTTGCAGCTTGTAGTCTCTTGTACGAACTTTTGTTGGCACAAAACCTATCAACCGTGCTGGGTGATAGTGCTCATCGTTATAACGTAACAATTGGGCTTTATATAGCTTCGATGGGTTTGGGTGCACTTCTTTATAATAGATTTAATTTTTCAGATAAATTTAAGTCATTGTTTAAAGTAGAAGTTTTGTTAATTCTCTTTGGAGGCATGTCTCCTATTGTTGCAATCGTTTTAGATTCAATGTTAAGGGATAATTATTTAGTACTTTCAATGCTTCTTCACTTTCTCATTGTTATTATTGGTGTTTTATCCGGATTTGAGTTACCGCTTTTGATGGATATCGGAAAAAAGAAAAGGGAAGGTCTTTCAACAATTGTCCTGGGCGTAGATTATATTGGAACTCTTGTGGCGGCGATTCTTTTTCCACTTCTTTTGGTTCCTTTGTTTTCTATTTTTGGAATTGCATCAATTGTCGCAGGCTTAAATAGTATTGTAGCGTTGTCATTTATCAGACTTATTAATTTTAAAAACAGTAAGCAAAAATTTCTTTATTATATTGTTTCTATTATCTGTATTTTCCTGGCATGGTATGGGATTTCAAACGAAGAAAAAATAAGTGAGTATTTGATTGCGAAATATTTCTTAGGTGGTAACTAATGAATAGAAGCTATCTACTCCTTACTTGTATTCTTTCATTTTGTAGTATTTCTTATGAGCTTTTATTTGCGAACACTTTGGCAATCATGTCTGGAAATGTTGTTCTTTGGCACAGTTTAACAATTGGTATTTATATAGCAGGCCTTGGTCTTGGAACTTTTAGATCTGTTGGTATTATTTTGCCAGGCAAGAGACTCGTTAGGGTTGAACTATTTTTATGTTTGATTGGAGCCTTGAGTGTTGGAAGTATTTATTTTTTCACCGCCATTTATGAAACAGCTATTGCTATAGCAAAAGCTGGGTATATTGCAGACTTCTCTACGTTTATAGCATTAAAAACACAGCTAAGAGCTCTCTATTTTATCATCTGTGAATCACTTGTATTTGCAGTTGGGTATCTTTCTGGCTTTGAACTTCCCTTGATCTTATCAATGGCATCAGCGAATTCGAATTTGAACACAACGGACGAAAGTACTGAAAATAAATTTATTGCCTTTAATTACTTTGGAACTCTTGTCGGAACCTTGGTCTTTGCCTATTTTCTGATTCCAATGATTGATGCTTTGTACACTTCTCTCGTTGTTGCTTCAATTAACTTACTCGCATGTATTTGGATAATGTTCTCTTTCAAAATTCAAATAAATAAACGTACTAAGGTTATGCTTGTCTCTTTCTCGATTCTATTAAGCACGGCTTTTACTTATGCAAAAGATTTTGAACAAGTTTTTCTAAGAGTTTATTACAGAGCAGGTACCAAGTTTATTGATGGTGATCAACATGACTTTAAATCTTGGTGGAAAAACACTATGAGTGAAGGTGAAGTTGTAAGAATAAAAACACTTTATCAGTATATTGATTACTTCCATGTTTCATGGAAGGGTAAAGATGAATTTATTTTAATGATTAATACGAACTTTCAATTTAGCTCTTTAAATGAAAAAGTTTATCATGAAGGTTTTGCTCACATCCCTGTGCTTATTACCGGTCAAGAGCCAGTTGATGTTCTTGTTTTAGGAGCAGGAGATGGACTGCTTCTAAGAGAGCTCAAAAAATACAAATCAATCAAGTCGATGACACATGTTGAGCTTGATCCTGAAATGCATGAGTTATCTAAGACAAATGAGTTGATTTCTTCTCTAAATCAAGAAGCCCTATCTGATCCTACTATAAAGACGGTTATTGGAGATGCATTTCAGTTTCTTCGTAAATCAACTAAGAAGTACGACGCAATTTTTATCGATTTTCCTTATCCACAGGATTATAACGTCACAAAACTTTTTTCATACGAGTTCTACACATTTGTTATGCGTAATTTAACTCCCGATGGTTATGCCGTTATCGATGTACCTTTAAGGATTAAAGAAGGTAAAGTTGCGACTCGTACTAGAAGCTTGATCGAAACTGAGAGCCAATTTTCTAATGAGGATTTTGAGAGAAACTCAATTGTAATGAGTACAGTGGCTAAAGCTGGATTTAATATTCGAATACCTTATATCGTAGGCAAGGAGAGTTTTCTGTTGCTAACGAATACAAACAAGCAGTTGCATTATGATCTCTTTGGAAAGTTATCGGATCGATATCCAAGCCTTACCAACGACGCTCTTTCACTTATCAATCGTCAGCATTTCCCCCACGAAATCGATGATGAGTATATAAACTCAGTATTTCACCCTCAACTTGTAGATTAAAACTATTTATAAGTAATTAAAATGGGCACTTTCCCAGTCAATTGAGAAGAATTCTAAAAATATGATCAATATCATGCAGTGCAACTATTTGTAATTGCTGGAGCGACAATCAAGTGTCACGAAATGCATATATATTTTGAATAGATCAGCCGAATTAGGAATAGCATGAAGTAAGACTTTTAACTCAGCCAAGTTAAAGAGGAAAATAAAATGAACACTGACCAAATGAGTTCGATGAAAAAAGAGTTGATTAAAAGAGAGTTGGAGACAACTCCTTGGGAAGGTCTATGTGAACTTGCAAAGAAGCAAATGGTAAAAAACTTTGAAAAATTAGAAATCGGACAAGTGGAAGCGAAGTGCTTGGAGGAGTTGGGTTATTATTGCGGAGAATACGTAAAGTCTGTCGAAATGCTTGCGACTCATTTTCTAGTGAGCGCGACAACCACAGATGTTTTGGCCATCGCTCTTAGTGCTCTAGAGTTAGAGTATGATCTCCTGGAAGAGAGAGATATCGAGAGCTTATATAAGATATTTGTCGTGCCTAATGTAGGGATAGAGCTAGATGAGGGTATCGATGTCGAAGTTAGTGGGCAATTCATTAATCTTGAAAAGCTGGCATAAATAATCTGCTAGTACACTGTAACTGTTTGAAATTATTGATAATATATTTATTTGTATTTTTTTAAACATAATTGGCGTTATTAATCGATTTTATGGCTATACTTATAGAAGGAATGTCTTACACATTCGCTTCGAGGAGTAATTTGGTGGAAATCGCTGATAAAGCCATAATGAAAAAGTCTCTCATAAAAAAAGAAATCGAAACTAGTTCTTGGGAGAATGTTTGTGTTTTTGCGAAAGGGCAAATTGAGTTTAATTACCTGTCTAAGAGCGAAGAAGAGATTGAAGCAGTTTGCTTAGAACTCACGGGTACCTACTGTGGTGAAGTTGAAGCGGAAGTTAAGAGAATTGCAGAGATTGAGTTGGTTAGTGCTACCAAGACGGAAGTATTAACTGCTGCATTTAAAGCTTTAGAACGTGAGTATGATGAATTGAGTGAAGAAGACTTAAAATGTCTTTATCAAATCTTTATAGCCTCAAACCTATCGTTTGGAATTGAGGACGTCGATA
Organism: uncultured Halobacteriovorax sp.; assembly: GCA_964352405.1. Taxonomy (GTDB): domain Bacteria; phylum Bdellovibrionota; class Bacteriovoracia; order Bacteriovoracales; family Bacteriovoracaceae; genus UBA4207. The sequence continues at coordinate 1,297 of CAYGRY010000012.1, read as the reverse complement.
TCGATATCACAGAAATTATTTTAGAAAACAAGCCACAGTAAAAAAAAAGCCCCTGCATAAACAGGGGCTTAATATAAATTGGTACGCTCAAGGTTCTGAATATCGAACTTTCTTCCTTCAAAATCCACGCTTTGATGTTAATGAAATTAGAGAGCTACTCGTAGCCTAGATAACTAGCTTTGATTGAAGTAGAGCTCTGCTAGTCAGAGGCAGAATTTCTAAAAGACAAATGGTGGTAATTTGATAAACTTAATCATGGATATAAAATATAAGGTAAGGTGAATGTATTGAAGAAGGTTCTATCTATTATATTTTGTCTTACTTTAGTATTCTTCTACGTCCAAGATAAAAAGGCCATCGATAATAACCCTTTGAGTAGTGAGACAGTCGTCAAAGACATCAGCCATCATAAAGTAGCCATTCAAAAAACCGTTAAACATATAGGAACAAAAAATAACCTCGAAAGTGTTCCTCGTGACATTAGTGACAAAAAGGAAATTAAATATGGTGTTGAACAAAAGACTGTAGAGCCTTCTGATTTTGACTTAGATACATCCTTTGAGACGACTGATTATTATGATGCCTTTTTGAGCGCATATAATAAGAAAAAATACGAGGATGTAATTTTATTTGCTGACAATTTGTTAAAGGTTCCAGATAAATACAGCTCAAATTTCTGGTACGGTAACCTATGCCATGCAACTTATATTATTTTAGGTAAAGCATATTTTATAATGGGAAATATAGAAAAAGCTGAATTAAATTTAATAAAGTCAGTAGATAATGAGTGTATTGAAAAATCAATTGATAAAAAATACTCCCCCCAACTTATGTCTTTTGGCCCAGACCGTTCTTTGGCTCATTCGTTGTATTTAAAAGGAAGAAGAAAAGCAATTATACACTTTTTTGAACTGACCAAAAGGTTTTGGGAGAGTGGTACCCAAGATGGAATTATTGAAAAGGCTATTTCAAATATAAAAACTACTGATTTGTCTTATGAGCAAGAAAAAGACAGTGATTTTCCATTCGAGCCTGTTTCATACACAATAGATTATTCTAAGGCTCCTATGAGTAAGTCTAGGTGAAGATAGTGTTCGGTTTTCATTTAATTTTCACATCAAATAAAGAAGAATCTGACTTTTATATAAGTTCGATATTGTTCCTTTAGTATCTAAGATTTTGTATTTAATCGAACTTAAATAAGAAGCGTAACTACTGGAAACAAAAAAGCCCCTGCAAAAACAGGGGCTTAATATAAAATGGTACTCCCAAGGGGATTTGAACCCCTGTTACCGCC
>CAYGRY010000011.1:0-47199 GCA_964352405.1 uncultured Halobacteriovorax sp. | reverse complement strand
AACACTCCTGAGTGCCTTGATTGTAATATCTGTGTCTACGGTAAAACGAATCTTTTTCAAAAAATTAGTTCAACTCAAGTACAAGGCTTGATGCCTGATGGAACGAGTCGTTTTTCAAAGGATGGAAAACAGATCTATCACTATATGGGGACATCAACGTTTGCTGAATATACTGTCGTTCCAGAAATTTCATTAGCTAAAATTAGTAAAGATGCCCCACTTGATAAAGTCTGCTTACTTGGTTGTGGCGTCACGACAGGTATCGGTGCTGTTTTAAATACGGCCAAGGTTGAAGAGGGTGCAACTATTGCGGTGTTTGGTTTAGGTGGTATTGGCTTGTCTGTCATTCAAGGTGCAAAAATGGCCAAGGCTTCAAAAATTATTGCCGTTGATATTAATGAAGATAAATTTGAAATGGCAAAAAAATTGGGTGCAACTGATTTTGTAAATCCAAAGAAATTCGATAAACCAGTTCAAGAAGTTATTGTTGAGATGACTGACGGTGGTGTTGATTATTCATTTGAATGTGTCGGCAACGTTGAGCTTATGCGCTCAGCTCTTGAATGTGCTCATAAAGGTTGGGGAGAGTCGATCATTATTGGTGTCGCCGGTGCTGGTCAAGAAATTAAAACTCGCCCCTTTCAACTTGTGACTGGAAGAGTTTGGCGTGGCTCTGCTTTTGGTGGAGTGAAAGGAAGAACTGAGCTTCCTGGTTATGTTGATCAGTATATGTCTGGAAAAATAAATTTAGATGATATGGTGACTTTTAAAATGCCACTATCAGATATTAACAAGGCCTTCGATGTCATGCATAAGGGTGAGAGTATTAGGACCGTTATTGATTTTACAATGGAATAAAAAATGAAAATTGATCTGATCAAAGAGCATCATAGTTTTAGTGGCTTATCGAGTTTTTATAGTCATGAGTCAGCTTTGACTAAAACGAAAATGAACTTTTCCGTTCTTTTTCCTAATAAAATCAAAGAAGCTAAAAACTGCATCATCTGGTTGTCTGGTTTAACTTGTAATGAAGAAAACTTTATAACAAAAGCTGGAGCACAAGCTTATATCGATCAATCTGATACACTTATTATTTGTCCTGATACATCGCCGCGTGGATTAGACCTTAAAGATGAACACGAGAGTTGGGACTTCGGTTCAGCGGCGAGTTTTTATATTAATGCTACAACGAACGGATATGTCGATCATTACCAAATGGAAGACTATATCGTTAATGAAATCGTTGATCTGGTTAAAGAGAATTTTAAGAGTCATCATTTTTCAATCATGGGTCACTCCATGGGTGGACATGGTGCTTTAACATTAGGACTTAAATACTCGCAGCTTTTTAAAACTGTTTCAGCTTTTTCACCAATCGTTAATCCAATAAAGTGTCCTTGGGGGCAAAAGGCGTTTAGTGGATATCTGGGAGAAGATAAAGCAGAATGGGCCAAGCATGATGCAACAGAGCTTATCCGTAATGGAGCAAGACACCAGAATAAAATTTTAATTGATCAAGGAAGTAGCGATAATTTTTTAGAAAAAGAGTTACTCACTGAAAATATTGTTAAAATAGCTAAAGAAATGAGTCAGCCATTAGAAGTGAATTACCGCGAAGGCTTTGATCATAGTTATTACTTTATAGCCTCATATATTGAGGACCATATCAAACTACATCAAAAGAACTTTTAAGATCTAGTGGTGTCCGTCGTCAGCAATTTCGTCGTCAAAGCTGCGCGTCGCAATAATTAAAGAAACTGGCAATGAAGCCCAAATGACTACTAGTACTAGAATGACAAAAACTTCAAAGCTCATAAAAACCTCACTATAAGCAAAAATAAGCCATTTTTAAGTGTTTTTCAAGCTCTCTAGTTGATGGCACTATTATGTCTATAATAGCGCAAAGGATTTAAGCATGGAAATCACTAGTAACAACCGAGTTGTAACCATCTGTTTGGTGATATTGACCATAATTGCTTCCACTCACGCCCTTATCTATACCCAGACAGTTCTCGTGCCCTTTGTCATATCCCTGTTTATTTATTTAGCTTTGGTTCCGGCCTTGACCTTTTTACAAGGAAAATTGAAGGTCTCTCATAATTTGGCCGTGGGAATTATTGCTATTGGTTACCTTTTAATAAGTGCTCTTCTTATCTTAATTTTTGTTCAGTCTTTTGAAACGGTACTGGATCAAGCAGGTCTTTACCGTGTTCGAGTTTTAGAACTTATGTCAAAGCTAACGGAGCTTGTTCCTGGTCTTAATTCGGCGATAGATATTAACTCAATTAAGGATCAATTAGCGCAACTTCCTGTGCTTAAAATTCTTAAGGGAATTACGGGAGACATCTTTGGACTTCTCGGTAATTCAACCCTCATTATCATCTTCACGATTTTCTTACTTCTTGGTGATCCAACTAAAAATGAAAACTCTCTGGTTAAGGAATTCCAAGTTAAGCTTTCACGTTATGTCGTTGCAAAGCTCTTTATCTCAGCGTTAACTTCAATTGTTACTGGGATTGTCTTGTTAAGTGTCGGCGCTGATCTGGCACTGTTATTTGCCCTTGTAACATTCTTATTAAACTTTATTCCTAATATTGGATCTCTTATTGCGGTTGCTCTTCCATTACCAGTTCTGTTTTTACAGTTTGGCTTTACGACTCCTTTTTGGATCACCTTAATTGTTTGTGGTGTTGCTCAGTTTGTTATTGGAAATATTCTTGAACCAAAGATGCTAGGTGACAGTCTCGATCTTCATCCGGTTGTCGTTTTACTCTTTTTAATGTTTTGGGGACTAGTTTGGGGAGTACCAGGGATGTTTTTGGCCGTTCCGATTACATCTCTTTTAAAAATACTCTTTGCAAGGATCGAAGTCACGAAGCCTATTGCTGAATTGTTAGCGGGACGCTTTTAGCCTTATAAAACCGTTATGTGACATTTTGACTGTTTGTGGCTCATGAGTGAATGTTTTAATTGTAATTTCTCTTAGCGCACAATTTGGTAACTTCTTTTTTAGTACAAGTTCACGATTGAAATAATACATTTTGTCTTTTGACGCTTTTAGGTTTCTAAGAATAAATGAATTTTGAAACTGAGTTAAACAAGAGTCATCGTAATAATAGTCGATGGATAAATCAATTTTTCCTGAATGAGAGATCGTAGTTGTAAGATAGTCCCAATCACGTAAGAGATTCACTCCGATGATTCCAGCATTTATATACTCCCACCTGATTGCTTCATGTTCAACAAGAAGAGAACTTTTTTCTAATGTCGAAAATCCATTAGACGGAGAAAAAGAGCCAAAGGTAATTTTAGGAAAGAAAAAATCATTATCTATAAATAACTCAAATGGTTTTATAAATTGTTCAATTTGATTCATTGAATTTTTGATTTGATCGGGATTAAGTTGCTCACTTGGGTAATAATAACTTTCAGCGTGAGGATCAAAGATGTAAAAATTAGTGGAAGTCGTACTCGTCATATAAATAGGAGGTACATCGAGGAAGATACTTCTATCAATCAATTCGTTTTCTCTATTGAATTTATCGATCAAATTAAAAGAAATAGGAAAACCAAATTTAAAATAAATCTGATCGCGAGGTAACTTATAGTCAAGGATGATTTTTGTTTTGATCGTCGTTGGGAGTTGATCCCTTTTTAAGGATAAACTTTTAGAAGAAGACAGCTGATGTTCACTATCTCTAATGTTTTTAACAAGAATAGTTTTACCCGATTGAGTATTGAAATAAATGTTTTCAAAAAGATAATAATAAGAAACAACAGAGAAAGAATATGAAATCATCACAAATGAAATAAATAATTTGATTTCTCTATTCATCTTTGATCCATATTGTAGAGCCATATTCCTCGTTCAGTAAAGAAAAACCATTTGAAAGAAGAAGTTGACTTGGACAAAAAAGCTCAGTCGTTAAGAAGATGGCAGGAGCGATGAATTTGGTTGGATCACATACTACTCCAACCGGATGTAAGTTAAATTGTGTTCGATCAAAAACGGACTCATATGGATAGAGGTCAGTTACAGAATTAAAGAAAAAATAAAATGTATATTTGGTGTCTTGTCGTTTGATATTTGAAATAAGCTGAAGCTGATAAGGTGGGTTGAGCCATCTTGCATCAATTGATCGATTAAAATCATCTAGTCTTGGTCCCTGAGAAAGGAGAAAGAATACGTACAAGAAATAGACTTTTTTAGTGCTAGCTAAGTGATCTAAACCAACACAAAAAAGAATGAAAAGAATAGGCAAGAGAGGAATGCTATATCTGGCAATGAAAAGTGGAAAAACAGTTACAGATCTAAGGTTTATTAAAAATAAAAAAAGAGCAAATGATAAAACTAGATTAGGGCGATTCTTTAACGCACTTAAGATGATACAGAAAATAAACATGAGTAAAAGTAATGAATTAGCTGAAAAACTAGTCATGAAAGTAATAAAATCAAATAAAATGTTAACATTTTCTTGCTGTATCATTTGAGTATTTGCGAGAGAGTTTTGTGATAGCCTCTCAAAAGAATAAATGAGCCATGGAAGGAAAAAAAGAAACCCAAGAACATGAGAAGCTAAGTAAAAGCGAAAATTCTTCTTTAAAAGATAAGATCTTGAAATATAAACAATACCACAACAGAAAATGAGAATGGTTCCAAAGTAATGCAGGTAACTTAGTCCAACAATATAAAAGGTCAGATAAAAAAGATCTTTTTTATCTAAAGTTTCTTTATTCCAAGTTTGACTCAACTTAATAATGTAAAGAGTTGAAAACAAAAACGTGATGGCGTAGGGACCAAAATCAAATGCGTAGTAGAAAACTTGAACCTGGAATGACAAAATAAATATCAATGATAAAATTGATTTATTTTTAAATTTGAGCTCTTTTAAAATTAAATAAACCGATAAACATGTCGCAACGACTGAAGGAAATCTGTAAAAAACGAAGGATGGATCTATAAATAAATTGGCAATTTTTGTGCTTATAAGTACAAAAATTAAATAGAGAGGGGGATGAAAAGCCTGCTTAGAGTAATTTAAGATATCAAGGAAATGATTACTTTTAATCTGTTGAAATGTCCAAGCAAAGCGATAAAAGACGTGTTCGTCATTCCAAAGATGCGTACTCAAAGACATGTAGAGTAAGTATGCAAACAGAACAATTAAAAAAATAAATGTATTTCTTCGTTCTGATTTTATTATCATTTTGGAAAATACCTAAAAATAAAAAACTATTTTAAGTCATAACTGTATTAAATTTATTTAGAAAACACTAGTTTATATGAGATCTTTTTTCTACTATAGATAGATGAATGTCATCACCCGATTAGCACCTACTCCTAACGGCGAAATTCATTGGGGAAACTTAATGAATTTTGTTTTGATTTGGTTAAAGGCGAAACAAACAAAAGGAAGGCTAATTCTGCGATTTGATGATATCGATTCTTTACGTTGTAAAGAGGTTTATGCAGATCATGTTCGTGATGTCTTAAGATATATAGGCATAGAGTACGACCTAGAAATACCCACTCAATTGAGTCGCAAAGACGAGTATTATAAATTTTTAAAGAGTCTTCCGCATTACACTTGTTCCTGTTCACGACAGGATGTTTTTAACCGAACAGGTAGCTATCATTACGATGGATTTTGTCGAGAGAAAAATCTAACCTATTCCAAAGAAAAAAACTCGATACGTTTTTTATCTTCTCATGAAAGTTTGGACTTTATTCTTTGGCGGAAAGAGGATCTTCCAGCTTACCATCTAACCTCAGTTAAAGATGATATTGAATATGACATCAATACTGTAATTCGTGGAGTCGACTTATTTGAGTCGACGATGATGCAAATCGAAATGCTAAAAGCAATCGGTCACAATAAGATACAATTTTTTCATCATCGACTTATCACAAATAAAAATGGTGAGAAACTTTCTAAGTCGAGAAATGATGGTGATCTTATCAATTTTATTAGTGAGAATAAATCACTATCAAAGATGCTAGGTCAGCTAGCTCTTTTGATGGGTCTTGAACCTCAAGACTTCGCAAGTCTTAGTGATTTTAAAAAAATCAGATTTGAAGACTATCTAGTATAGTGTCTCAATTGTATCTAGAGCGGCAACACCTTGATCAATCAAACTCTGCATTGTTCTATTTCTAGAGTTTCTAAGAGGAATATCTCTTGGAGTTTCATGGGTAAGTGTGTGCCATCCATGGAGTTTCGCCAGTCTAATTCTCGCCATTCCTGGTTCACCCTCAGATAAAATAAAGTTTCCGGCCTGCCATGGATCTAGTGTTCCTAACTCATCAATAAAAGTTTGTTGAGTTTCATAGTAATCTTGGCCAAAAGTCGATCTACCAACTCTATAGATAAAATCTTCATCAAAAGAGCCATGCATATCAAGTGTAATGACTGGCTTTAATCCTTTGGAAAGGACAAGATCATTTAAGTGAGTATGAATAAATTGAACTTCATCCTTACTTTGGCGTGAGTCAGTTGCCCAAACTCTATTGAGGTCTCTTCTGTTATTATTGTATCGAACTTGGTTTTCTGCTCCATCAGGATTCACCATTGGGTATAGAACTAGCTGATAATCTTTTAGAGTCTCAGCGCGATTAAAGAACTCGTTTACAAATCCTTCTATAATCCAATTGGCCGTGCCTTCGTCGCCGTGATGACGGCCAAACATAACAATAAGTTTTTTGCTTGGATCAAGTTTCTTTGGGTAAACAGCCTTTAATTCTCTACCAGATAAGCTTTTGCCGATCGTTTGAACTTGGTAGCCATTCTTTTCAAATTGTTCACTCTTTTCAATTAAAAATTCAAGAATGCGAGCATAGTGATAGTACTTTATATAGCGATCATCATAGCCTGTCGCTTTGTCTGCGTGAGCGTAGTTTTGAACTTGATAAAGAACTGGCATTTTCAATTCTTTATAAACTTCATCTAAGGGAAAGTAGCGTCCATCTTGATGTAGATCGACCATTAAATTGGAATTTGATTCTCTTAGTCTTAAGTCGCTTCCTGTTGTTTGGAATTCCACGACACAGGTGGCCCAAGCAGATAGAGGAATAAAGACTAGCGACAGGATGAGAGTTGTTATTTTCATAGAAGAAATATAAACATAGCGCGCAACACCAAGACAACCCCTTGTAATAAATGCTTCAATGTGTCTTTAACGGAGCGTTATTTGGAGCTTCTGCTTCTCTATATATTTTTGGCTGTAATCATCTCTTTTCTTTGTTCTGTCCTTGAAGCAGTCCTGCTATCAATCACGCCCAGCTATCTAGAGTCTATAAAATCACCACACCCTAAGCTTTATGGGCGTATTAGTTTACTTCGAAACAACTTAGAAAAATCTCTGGCTGCCATCCTAAGCTTTAATACTGTCGCCCATACTATTGGTGCTGCAGGAGCAGGTGCTCAAGCGCAAAAAATATGGGGAGATGAAGTCCTCACAACATTTTCTGTTATTTTGACACTCGCGATTCTACTTTTGAGTGAGATTATTCCTAAGTCAATTGGTGCTAGATATTGGAGAGGTCTTTTAAATTTTACCTCTCGAGTTGTTCCAACAATGATTGTAATTTCATTTCCTTTAGTAAAAGTTAGCGAGCTTTTATCTAAAGTTATTAAAGGTAATGATGTTGAAAAAGTTTCAAGAGCAGAGATCAGTGCCTTTGCTGAGCTTGGTTCTAAAGAAGGAGTTCTCGCTCCTCAAGAAGCAAAAACAATTAAGACTATGCTAAATTTTCACTCACTACGAGCTTTTGATGTGATGACTCCTCGAGAGAAAGTTGCAGGCCATCCGCATCACCGTGATGTTGTAGAAGCTTTTGCCTTAGATTCAACGATTAACCATTCAAGACTTTTATTATTTGGTGTCGATCGCGATGATATTCGTGGATACGTCCTAAGGACTGATATCTTATCAAGCATGGCAAGAGATCAGATTGAAACAACGATGGATGACTTAAGACGTCCTATTTTAATTCTTCCTGAACGAATTCGAGTCGGTCGATTATTTACTAAGCTAATTGATCGATCTGAACATATAGCAGCCTTGGTGGATGATAATGGAGCCTTTAGGGGAGTTGTTACTCTTGAGGACATTATGGAAACATTATTAGGGCTTGAGATTCTCGATGAGATCGATGTTGACGATGAGCTTCAAGAAAAAACAAAAGAACTTGTTGAGCGCGCGAAAAAACGTATTCAGTCGTAATTTCAACACTTTCCTCGCAACTAAGTTTGATGACAATTTCTGACTTAGATGGTCAAATATCCTCCACACAACACACAACCTTTTAAAAGGAGCCTGGCCTTGGAAATGATTTCCCTCGACCGAATCCAAGTTAAAAACCCTTACCTTCGCTTAGATACTGATATTGAAAAACTAGCGCAAAGTATTAAGACTGTTGGTCTTATCCATCCTCTAGTTATCAATACTGATGATCAGCTTATTGCTGGTGGTCGTCGTTATAGCGCTTTAAAGTTTTTAGGAGTCGATGAAGTTTCAGTTCATCGTATTGATAAAGATGTAAAAGAGCAGGAATTAATTTCAATTGATGAAAACTTAGTTCGACTTGATTTAACAAAAGTTGAAATGGAACATGCTTTAAGAAGAGCAAAAGATCTTTACGAAGAGATTAATCCAGAAGCACCAAAAGTTGATCTTGATGCTGATGACAAACTCATTGAAAAAGAAATGGAAGCTCACACAGAAGGCCCAAAATCGTTTTTAGCGATGGCCGCTGAAAAAACAGGCTTGTCTCCTAAAGTGATCAAAGCTGCAATTGCTAGAGATGAACGCTCAAGCGATACAGTCAAAAAAGCCAGATCAATGGGTGTCGTTTCTGCTTCTCAAGTAGGAGAAATGATTAAGCTTAATCAAGAGGATCAGGAAGAACTTCTTCCTCATGTTCAAGGTAAGACTGTTAAAGAAATTAGATCAATTGTTAAAGAAGCTCGCCAAGGTGGACTCAAGCAAGCACTTCAAACAGCGATGCAACGTCAATCAGTTCCACGTGAAGTGAAGCTTTTAAAAGATCAGGTTAAGAAAACCAATAAGCTTTTAGCAAAAATGCTATTAGAAGAATTACTCTATGCCGGCGAAGATCAAGGAATGGTTGTCCGTTCATTGAATGAGCTTAAGCATAATATTGAAGCCGTACTTTCTCATTATGAAGATGATACAAGCTATAGAAGTGATGATGAACAACCAGTCGTACAATAAAGAAGAATTACAAAAAGAAATCGATGAGAAAATTAGAGCAAGCTTCCAAGGTGATGGTACTTTGGAAGAGCTTGTTTGTTTTACCTTAGAGAATTTTTCTTATCGCTACCTTGAAACTAAAAACTTAAAAGATCTTAAACCTTCTCTTATCTCAAATAATACCTGGAGAATTGAGGCTGTTGAGTCTGATTTAGTTGAAGCCCTTAAAGCAACCAATCCACAAACGAAGATGAAGCTTATTGGTGAAGCTAAAAGCCATGCCAAAAAAGACGGTGCAACCGTAACGAATTGGATGGAAATTCAACTGGACAGCAATAAATTGAAATGTCGTGCTGGAGTAGAATGGAAAACAGACTCATTAAACGTAAAGATCAATAACAAAGAGTCTTCTCTCACTTTCGATGATGTCCTAGAGCTTAGAAATAAGTTGGCAAAAATTTTAGAAGAAGTGTGTGAGGTCTTTTAAGTGACTCTTGAGCAATTGATTACATTTGAAGCAGTTGCTAAACATGGTTCATTCAAAGCAGCCAGTGAGGCCATGCACAAGTCTCAGCCATCTTTATCTGTTGCTATAAAAAACTTAGAAGAAGAGTTAGGGCTAAAGCTTTTTTCTCGTGATGATTATCGCCCAACCCTTACAGAGCAAGGCGAGGCCATGCTCAAAAAAACTAGAAAGATATTATCCGAATGTGAAGACTTTAGTGACTTTGCCAAGGTTCTTAAAACTGGTGTTGAGCCTGTTTTAAAAATTGGACTCGATGCCATTAGTATTCATGATGATATTTTAAACGGTATTAAGTCATTTTTTGATGAGCACACTGGTACGGATGTGGAGCTTGATCAAGGTATCCTTGGAGAAATGCCTGAAAAAGTAATTTCAGGAGAATTGGATGTAGCCTTTTCTCCTATGATTGTTGAGCATAGCGACCTTGAGATTTTTAGTGTCGTTAAAGTTAAAATGATTCCTGTCTATGCACCAAAACTTCTTTGTGAAAAAAAGTTATCAATTGCTCAGCTTCGAAAGTGCAATCAAATTGTGGTTAAGGATAATAGTCAGCTTTCATCTCATCTCTCCTTTGGTGTTCTCAAAGGTGGTAAGTCCTGGCGAATTTCTAGCAATGGATTAAAAAAGAGTTTAATCATTGCCGGTCTTGGCTGGGGACGACTGCCAGAAAGTGAAATTAAAAGAGAGCTAGCTGAAGGTAAGTTACTAGAAATAAAATTACCTGAAATTAAAAGCTCAGAATTTGATGTTTGCTTACAAGTTCATCGTCATCGTAAACGTGGACCTATTCTTGAAGCGTTGATCAATCGTTTTAGTTAATCTTCAGGTAGCGGTATAAACTCCGTTTCATCTATAACTTGACCGAACTTTCCATCTTTCCAGTCTTTTTTGGCTTGTTCAATTTTATCTGGATTAGACGAAACTAGATTCCACCAAATATGTCTTTTTTCACCAAAGGGTTTTCCGCCAAAAAATAACAGGCGAGCATCATCGGATGAAGTAAAACTAACCTCATCGACATCGTCCCAAACAATCATTTCACCAGCTGAATAACTTTCACCCTCAACTTGAACAATACCAACAGCAACATAAAGTCCTGCTTCACTTTGTTTAGGAATCGGAAGTTTAACTGGTGTATTAGCTTTAGGTAAAATGTCTAAATAGAAAAGCTCAGAATGAACAGGAACAGGTGAAGTTAAATTAAACATTGAACCCGCAATAAGTGATACTTGATGTCCATCTAAGTCTAGTTTTGGAATTTCATGATTTGGAATATGAGTAAAACTTGGAGACACATCTTCAAAATCTTTTGGGAGAGCTATCCAAACTTGAATTCCGTGAAGAATTATATTTGTTCCCATTTCCGGATGAGTACGCTCGCTATGGGCAATCCCTCTACCGGCCGTCATCCAATTAACTTCGCCTGGCTTAATATCTTGGGTAATACCTAAAGTGTCTCTATGTCTGATACTGCCACTAAAAAGATAAGTGAGTGTCGAAAGGCCAATATGAGGGTGCGCTCTAACTTGCAGTTCATCACCATTTTTCAAAAGAGAAGGGCCCATATGATCCCAAAAAACAAAGGGTCCAACAGTCTTGCGTTTTGCCCAAGGAAGAACGCGCTTTACAGTAAAACCTGCGCCAAGATCTTTTTCTCTAGGAGGAATTACTATTGATGGTTTAGCCATGAATGACCTCAGTCGGAATTTGAACATCTGACATTAAGATTTTATGTACTGGACATTTATTAGCGATGACAGTCATCTTTTCAACCTGCTCAGCTGTAAGAGATTTATCAAAAGTGAGTGTTCTTTTCATAATTGTTTGAGCACCTTCGCTTTCAATGGTGACACAAACAGTGGTGCTACCAATATTGTAGCCTTTATGTTTAGCTACGATCTGCATCGTCATTAAAGTACAGGCACTAAGAGAAGCTTCAAGTAGTCTATGTGGGGTCATGGCCTGATTTTCGCCGCCTTCCTTAAGGCTCAGGTCGGAATGAAGTACGTGCTCTCCATCACCTAAGGTGATTTTAAAGGGTAAATCTAGCGTTCCTTCGATCATCTCTAACTCCTTGAAAATATATAAATACTATAATCATTTGGAGTCTCTTTGGCCCTAAATAAAGATAGACTCTTACATTTTCTTACAATCGCCACTTGTACTAGGTTCTTTTAGCTAACTCCCTTGGCTGGTTTTTAAAAACATGACAGATTCGGGCGGTTACTATCAAAACTTAGGACATTTATTATGAAAAGCCTTCTCGCGTTCTTAGCCGTTTCGTCTTTATTAGTAGCTTGTAGCAAAAAGCCACAGCCAATGAATGGTTCAGACACTACATTAGCTGCAGCTTATCAATCGATTGGTGCTACTCAGGCCCAAGTTGATAAAGCTCTTATTGAACATGATAAGCATCTCAATAAAGTCGATCACGATCATTCACAGTGTTCACAACTATTTGTTGCTCAAACTAGACTTGAACAGCAAATTCAAAAAGTAAGAGCTAAGCAAGAAAACAAGGGCCTAGCAGCGACGAATCAAAGAAACATTTCACGCGCGATGGAAGGGCATACTAAGACTTATAAATTTGAAGGCAAATATAATGTCATGGTGATTCCCGTTCAGTTTTCAGACTTTAAAATGGAAGATATTTCATTTTATACACCGAACGAAAATGGAGAGATCGAAGCACAAGAATACCTTTTTGGTGACTCGAATCCAGATTCTTTAAGACAATATTATAAGCATGCATCAATGGGTAAGTTCATTCTTGATGGAGAAGTAACTCCCGTTGTTACTGTTAATAAATCTCTTGCAACATATGGTGAGTCAGTTCCAGGGAATACAGATAGAAATGCCAGAGGACTTGTTGTTGATGTTCTTGAAAAATTAAAACAAACACATACGGATCAAGCTTGGTGGGATCGTTTTGATGAATGGGATCTATCTGATTACGACAATGACGGTAACTTCCATGAACCAGATGGTTTTATTGACGCCGTTGTTTTAGTTTACGCAGGCAAGTCCCAAGCAAGCTGTCAGGCTGACTTTGACTCTGCTGGAACACGTCCACCAAACTCAGACGTTCCTGCTGGTCCTAGATATAACGCAACAATTGAATGTTATAACCGTATCTGGCCTCATCGTTGGGGAATTTCACTAGCTCCAAATGATCCACGCTATAGTGAGCAAGGCCCAATCGTTGAAGGCCGAAGCCGTCCATCAATGAATGGTTACAAAATTCACGACGGTCTTTTTGCAACTGATTATAATATGCAATCTGAGTTTTCAGACCTTTCAACATTTATGCATGAGTTTGGTCACTCGTTAACTCTTCCAGATGTCTATTCACGTGGAGCAGGGAACTCGACTGGTTCATGGGAGCTAATGAGTAATAATGCACCAATGAGAGCACAAGAGTTTTCTACATTTAGTAAGGTTTCACTTGGTTGGATTTCTCCAAAGATTATTACGCAAGGTGAAACAACATCGGCTTATCTTGGTGCTTATAACTTTGTGACTAAAGAAGAAAGAGAAGGCTTGTCTCAAACGCCAAAAGTTTTCGAAGTGATTGAAGGACAAGAGTTCAAATTTGATGCCGTCTCTTTGGTGCCAGGACTAGATGAAGCCGTTTATCGTTCAGTCATCGTCTTAACAGAGCCAAGTAAAGAAGAAATTAAAGTAGTCGAGCAAACTTCAAGAGCAGGTACTAACTCTGCTTATTCTGGTCGCTTTGATGGTGAGTCAAGAGCGATGAAGTTTGATGTAGAAGTTCCTCTTGAAGGCTCTGCTTTGTTTAGTTTTGATACTATTTATCAAATTGAAACAGAAACAAACTTTCTAGCTCAAGGTGAAGATCAACAAGAAATCAAAGTTACGGTAGATTACGATATTGGCGAAATTAAAGTCGCTGGTAAAACGGTCGAACAATTAAGAATTGTTTCAGGTGATAATAATTTTGATACTCTTAATGAAAATCTGGAGTCTTGTAATGTTGAAGAAGTTCTTGCTTTAAGAGCTATAAATGTTCGTGGTGAACTCTCAAAACCAGAGCAAGAAGTATTCAAAGAAAAAGCAGCTGCTTGTACTGTAGCGTCTTGGGTTAAGAAGACAGTTGATCTGTCTGAGTTCAGAGGTCAGAAGGTAGAAGTTCAAGTTGTTTACACAACTGACGCTGGTTATACTGAATTTGGAATTGTCGTAGACAACGTTGTTATGCCTTCAGGCCAAACGATCGATTTTGAAAATGTAAGATCAGCAAACGATCTTCCTGGTTCAGAATTTCAACTTCTTGTTAACGGAAAATACGATATTTTTAATAACCAGTTTTACCTAATGGAATACCGCACACCAGGCGAATCTTTCCGTCAAAACGGTGAAGAAGTGTCTTACAACAAAGACAACAATATTCAACAAGGCGAGCAGAGTTATTTCACTGCTGATTCAGATGATTTGAGAAATCGTTTCAGACTTGTGGAGTCAAAGTATCAGTCAGGATTACTTCTTTGGTATTACAATACTAAATTTGGCAGAACTGAAAATAATCCAACGGCACAAGAAGGTAAGGGTTACTTATTGGTTGTAAATTCAAAAGTGAAAGAAGTTGCTCTTCCTGGAGAGTTAGGAAAATCAGAGTTTTTTGATGAGGAAGGATTCTATAATACTCAATCAGAAGCTTATAAAGAGTTTGTTAAAGTTCAAAACAATGAGTTTGTCTGCTTCTCCCATACAGCGTTCTTTCGTTATACAGAAGGTAAGGCTCCTGAGTGTGATGATTTAACGTCGATGGATGCAATGAAAGAACTTACGTTTAACGGACTTCCTTTGATCTATAGAAGAGAAGGCTTTAACCAAGTTCTTCCTCCAAGACGTATGGGCTTTCATAGTGTTGGCAACCCAATGAGAAGAGGTGCAGCAGTTAGAACGGGCCTTGCGACCTTTAGACCGGCTGATAGCGCTAAATATGCTCCGTATAAAGTCTATAAGGAACATTACGGTGAAATGGTTCTTGATCAACAAGTGACTTCATCGGCTCCAACATTTGCTCCAGTGGCTAAATTTACAGATGCAGAGAGTGTCTTTCCTGCTCGTGAAGCTTACCGCGGTGACACAGCGGTTGTTGAAAAAGTTGGATTTAAGTTTGAAGTTGTCTCCCCTTCAAAAAGAATTTTAGAGCGCTACACGAAAGAAAGTGATGCGAATTCAAAGGATAACTTCTTTAGAAGGCCAAGAGTAAAAGTCTATTTCGATTGGAATTAATTCAATGAGCCCCTTTTTAAGGGGCTTTTTTTTCACAAAAAATAGTTCCAAAGAGGAACAGACAGTAATGAAATAGGGATTGAAATCCCAACCATGAGGTTCGCGAGCTCTTCATCAAGATTAAAGTCACTGGCAACAACAGCAGAAGTGATCATCGTGGCCATAGCAGCCTCTAAAATAGTTACTTTTAAAATGAAATCAAGCTGTCCTGTTATTGAGTAATAAAAGCAAAATAAAACAGCTGGAATTAGAACGAGTTTAAAAATTAGACCAATAGAAAGTATTTTCCAATACCTTTTTAAAACGCTAGTAGAAATTTTCAACTGGAAGCCAACAGCAAACAGTGCGAGAGGGACAAGGGTCTGTGCTAAAAGTGTGATGGAAGAAGAAAGCGTTGGTGGATAGTGGATATTGAAAACGCCAATCACAGATGAAACCGCAAGCGCCATGAATGGTGGGAAAAAAACAACTTGTTTTAAAATTGAGCGATTCTTATTTGTTTCGCTATGACCGTATTTAGCAGCAATTGTTAAACCTAAGGTCGATAAAACGAGAAAAGACCCTAGTTGATCAATTAAAATTCCCCAAGGAATAGCTTCTTCTCCAATTAAAGCATCGAGTAGTGGCAAGCCTACAAATGATGTATTCCCTAAGCCCGCTGTAAGAATAATGGCTCCAGTTCTAGCTTTGGACCAATTTCTATATTTACCGAGTTGCCCAAAAACAAACCAAGAAATTCCAAAGGTCAACCAGGCCATTGATATAGGGATGATGACTTTTAAGTCAAAAACTGTCGTTTGAAAAAGCTTGGGAATATTGAGAAAAACCACAGCAGGAAAAGATACACAAATAACAAAAGCATTTAAGACTTTGTGTGAATTACTGGGAAAGCGTGAAGTAAATTTAAGACCAAAGCCAAGTGTAAACGAAGCAAATATTAAAAAAAAATTATCCATGAAGAATTATAACTTAAATATCTGCATAATCTTCATAATATTTAAATCGTTTTTCTCTCCTAAAGTATTCATCTTTAGAGCTTTAAGACGAGACATCATTTTAAAAGCTAAGTCTTTCCCCACTTCTGGATAAGAAGTAAATGAGGTTGGAACACCAAGACTTTCAAAAAAATCATCTGTCGCTTTTAATGTGAGCTCAAAAGCAGTCTCAGGATCAGAATCTTTGATACCAAAAACTCTTTCACCATATTGAAGCATTTTTTCCATTTTATTATCTTTTCGAAGACGCATATTTTTTGACCAAACAAGAGCAAGTGTTCTAGCGTGATCAATCCCATAAACGGATGTGAGCTGATGGCCTAAGGCATGTGTTGACCAGTCACTTTCAACTCCTAGACCAATTAGATTATTGAGTGCCATGGTCGTACACCACGACATACTGGCTCTGTAATCTAAATTTTGAGGTTCGTTATATGTCTTAGGTCCTACTTCAATTAGAGTCTTAAGAATAGATTCACTAAAGCGATCTTGAAGTGGAGCTGATTGAGGAAAAGTTAAATACTGTTCCAAGACATGAACATAAGCATCGACAACTCCATTACCAATATAATGCTTTGGTAGAGATAGAGTAAGACTTGGATCTAGAATTGAAAAAACAGGATAGTTTCTCGAGTTAAAAACTCCTACCTTACTACCTTTATAGCTCATGACGGAGCCAGAATTCATTTCGCTTCCAGTCGCCGGAAGAGTCGAAATGGTTGCAAATGGCATTGCTGAAACAGTTTCTGCTTCATTTTCATTAAGAAGATCAATTGGTTTTCCATTATAATTGACAGCGATGGCAATAAACTTAGCGCAATCAATGACAGAGCCACCGCCAACGGCCAAAATAAAAGTGATATTATTTTGTTTTATCGTTTGTACGACATCAAGGGCAAAATCGAAATCGGGATTTGGAGTAACTCCAGAAGCTTCGATAACATCAAAATTTTTTAATAGATCAGTAATTTTCTTATAAGTTCCATTTTCCTTAATACTTTTAGATCCATATAAAAGAAGAACTTTCTCTTTTGGAAGTAAGTCAGGCAGGTTTGATAAGGATTGGTCACCAAAAATAATTTTAGTAGGGTTATGGTATAAGAAATTGTTCATAGAAGTCCTATAATAAAATAACGTTTGCTAGCCCAACACCATTAAAGTCATGGTTCCAAGCAACAGAATATCCAGAGATATTATCAAAGATAATGTGATCACCAATTGATAAGTTTAAACTCGATGTAAGTTCGGTTATGAGTAGGCAATCATCTTCATAGGCGGTTTGCCCATAAAACTTAATCTTACCCTGAACTTTTTGCTGATTTAATTGTGAGTTCGTTAATATATAGAACTTTGATGACCACGACCACTTTAGGTGGGACTCATGGGATAGGTTAGTGAGTACATGAGTAGAATCTTGTCGTTGACGTATAGATAACACTTTTCCACAAGCATAACTAGCATCTTTAAAAAAATAACGTCCGGCTTCAAGAATAATTTGATAATCGATATTTTTAATAAAATCAAAGAGCTCATCGAAATCTTCAGAAGAAAACTTATTAACGCCACCACCAATATTTAAAGTTTTAACCGATGGCAGTTGATCTTTTGCTAACTTTACACATGACTTGATAGAGGCAATTAAATCAATAACAGTTGTTTTTTCAAATCCGATATGGAAATGAAGCTGGACGATTTTAGATGAGATTTCTTTATTTTGAGTGATGACCTGAATTTCATCATGATCTAGACCAAAACGACTTTTTTGTGTTTGCTCAAGTTTTAAGTCAGGTTGAACTCTAAGCGACACTTGGGGAAAACTTTTAGCCAGCTCAATTTGTTCAATATAGCCAAGATCAAAGAGATTATTTGTTCTGTTGCTGGCTGCCTTCATCGGCTTAAAACTATTGGAAATAAGAAGAATATGTTCTGGTGTCAGTGAAGATTCTACAATATTGAGTTCATTCTCATTCGAGATCTCAAAGCCAATCAAATAGGGTGCAATCTTTTTAATAAAATCGGTATTTGGACAAGATTTAACAGGGAATGTTAGTGAAAAGTTCTTAGGGGCTCTGTTTAAAATATTCTTGTAATTTTCAATAATTGTATGTGAATCAATGAAAATTGAGGCCGCATCAGGCGCTTTATAAGTGTGTAGCAAAATTTGTTTTTTTATTAAATTATTCATTTTTTGCTAATTAAAAAGTCTCCAAGAATCATTGATTTAATTTTTGTATCATTCATAAAGTCTGCTGCATCTTGAATGGTTTCAAGTATAGGTTTCCCCATAATATTTAAACTCGTATTTAAGACGAGACCATGACCCTGAAGCTTTTTTACTTCGTTTATTAAGTCATAATACCTTTGGTTCTGCTTAGGGTTAATCGTTTGAATACGGCATGTTTGATCAATATGAGTGACTTCTGTTAAGAGGCTTGCAAATTGTGAC
This sequence comes from uncultured Halobacteriovorax sp., assembly GCA_964352405.1. Taxonomy (GTDB): domain Bacteria; phylum Bdellovibrionota; class Bacteriovoracia; order Bacteriovoracales; family Bacteriovoracaceae; genus UBA4207. The sequence goes on along the minus strand of CAYGRY010000011.1, from coordinate 28,760 downwards.
TTAACTTTTGGAGCAAAAGACATATACGGCATATGGTAGTTTTTTGGACAGTCAAAGTACTTATGAGCATCTTCAAGTAAAACGGAACAGCCATATGGTCTAAAACGTTCTCGAAACTTGATATTAGCATTGAGTTCATTTTTTCTACCTGCTATCCCCGGAAGACTTAAAATACTTCGATTTCCAAGTGCTCTAGGTCCACACTCGCTTCTACCTTGAAACCACGCAATGATCTCGCCTTGTGCAATAAGTTTTGCGGCAACTAGAGAAGGTGCTTTTACTTTTTCTACGTCATGCTTAGGAAAAAGCTCTCGAATTTTAGCTTCATCATTTATTCCATTGATTGATTTTTTACTACCTAAGTAGGGATTTATATCTTCAATTTTCATTGGAGAAAAACTTTCAAATCCTTTCTCGATAGCCTTGAAGTAAGCTGTTCCTAGACTTATTCCCTCATCATTTGGACATGGCGGAATAAAGACATGATCAAAAATTTTTTCTTTTACAATTTTTGATACAGTTAAACAATTTAGGGCGCATCCGCCCATGAGGTTTATATTTCTATATTCAGGGTAACTCTTTGTGATCTCATGGACACAAGCCATGATTGTCTCTTCAAAATAGTCTTGAATACTTCGAGCAAGATTTGCACTTCTTTCAAAATGCTCTGGAGGTTGGTCATTAAATTCGTTCATGCCTTTATAAACATGACGTGGTTTTTCAAACTCAGAATGAAGAAATCGGTAATAATCACTTTGAAGCTTTTGTGACTTTCCATAGGCCGATAGACCCATAACTTTACCTGAGTCTGTCCATGCGCCAAAAATATAGTTGGCTACAGCTCCGTAGAAACTTCCAAGACCTTGATTAAGAAAAATGCCAGGTTTAACTACAGGACAGTACATTCCCCAAATTTTCTTAACGAGCTTGATATTTTGTCCGTCCTGAAGATAGACGGAGATTGATTCAAAAACTTTTTCATTTTTATCAGAATGTGCGTGTTCTAAATCATCATTAATAACTCTATTATAGATATCACCATTGGAGCCGATACCATCTGCGACAAGAATGATTGATTTTTCAAAAGGACTAAAATACAAAGCACAATAAGCATGAGCTAAGTGATGCGAAATTTCAGTGATTGATGGATTTGTCAGTGCTGAAAAATTCTCTGCGCCAAGGATTTTAAGCAATTGGGTATAGCTTTTCATCCCCAAATATAGTTCTTCCTTATGCTTCGCTCCTTGAGCGTAGCTATTAATGGCAAAGTGACTTTTATCTGTTAAAAGAATATTTTTATTTTCAACAATAAGATTTTTCAAAACATGAACAGGAAAATAGTACTGATTTTTAATTTTACTATAACGTTCTGATTCATAGACTGAGGCTTTATCTAATTGATTTTGATTTGAATCAATTATAGCAATACTGGCATCATGACCTACATTTATGCCAATAGATAAACTCACTCAAAAAAACCTAGCTTTTTAAACTCTTCGATTGTTTCTGCAACAAAAGTATTAACTTCTGTTTCAGACTTACTTGGAAGTTTTGACTTTATATCTGTATTTATTTCTGAAGCTGACTTTTCTTGAGAAATAAGTTGAAAAACATGAGCTACAGACTTTTCTAATGTATAAACATTATTGTCATCATCAAGTTTTAAAACTTTAATCTCATTTTCGTTGATTTGATTAAAAGCAATATTTGAACTGAGTTTCATTGTTAATCCTTTATGATGAGATAAATAGCTTATCTTTAATCCTCTGTATTTTAAAGTATAAGTATGCGTTTTTTTTAAAAAGGGTACTGACCACTAAGAAAAGTTGTTAAGGTAATTCGACGACCTGTTTCTATTGTTGTGACCCTGTGTGGCAATATCGATGGAAAGTAAACAACATCACCTTTAGCGAGAAGGGGAACCTTCAGCCAGAATCCAAAGGCATTTTGAATTTCAAGCTGACCACCAGTGTAGTCCTTTCCACGTTCAGACATATGTATTACTTGAGTGAGGAGGCGACCCATTTTTGAGTCATCTTCAGATGCTGTTTTGTCACCTCTAGTTCTTACGCCGTCATTATGTTCACCTATATAGCCACCTTGATTGAAGGTTACGAACTCGTAAGCATCAAGTCTTGATAATGGAGCAAATTTCCATTTCTGAGCGTTTGTCCCGGAAATAAGATTTTCAAGACTTTGATCAAGCCATAGAAGTTCTTCGTTGTAATAGGTGACACTATTATTAGATGCGGTAGATTTTAACTGTAGATTGTGACCATCTTTATTCTTTTGCTCATATTGGCTTTTATAAAGAGGCACTGGCTTTGACTCATAGTCAATTTTAAGACTATCTAGTTTTTTAATAGTTTCAGGATCAATACAGTTAGGAATATAATGGAAAGGTATTTTAAAATTTAAAAATTCTTTCCAAAATAGTAGGTCTTCATTCATAAGATATGATTAAGATTATTACTTTCTTCTTCTGAATTCTCTTCTTCTAGCGGCAGCCATAAAGTCTACATCAAAGAATTCATTAAGATTTTCACTGACGATACGACCAAACTCTTGAAAGTCCTTGTGAACTTTCAATTCACTTGGTTTAGCAGCCTCTTTAGTGTCTAGCTTTGTATCTTTTTTGTTGCTCATAACTTAATCCCCAATTGACCTATAAATAAACATATAACGGTATCTACAATATAGTATAAAAGTTATTTAAACTATTGAAAATTACACCCTAAATATAGAACTATATGCCCATTTTACTTGGCTTCTTTGAGTTTTTGATCAAAGCCAAGGCTATATAGCATTAGTTATTACTTTCTTCTTCTGAGTTCTCTTCTTCTAGCGGCAGCCATAAAGTCTACATCAAAGAATTCGTTAAGATTTTCACTTACAATGCGACCAAAGTCATTGAAATCTCTATGGATCTTAATTTCTGACGCCTGAGATTTTACTTCAGCCGAGGGTTTTACACTCTTTTCATTTTTTTTCATATCCCAGGTCCCGCATAACGTTTGGTTAATAAACTAACAAATTTATGAGTATTTATCTCTATCTAATAATTATAACCGAGTATCGCGATACACCTAATCTTTTCAACTTAATTTTTGTTTAATTTCTAAAAATCAAGCACTTCGCTTATCATAAGAGCTGAAATAGAGAAAAAGGATGGAAGGTTTGAGCCAATTTTTTAAGGATCGAGATAGGGCCTTGTCGCGATTTGGCGAAAAGTATGGGCTTGGGACCAAGAAGACTCATGTTGGATTGGGGGAATTCTATGCCCAACTTAAAAAACTGACAATTGATCTAGCTGTTCCTGTGATGACGAACTTTGAAAATCAATTCATTCAATATTTTGAAATTGATCTTTATAGTCGCTACCAGAGACAGGGCCACTTTATTAAGGATAAGAGAACTTTTTCTAAGCTGTATTCAAAAGACTTCAATCCTAATAGTGACCATGAACTTTTATTTACTACAAACTGCCAGTCAGCCCATTTTGCACTGCTTCATGCCCTTAAAGCCTGCTTTCCAAAAGCTAGTCTCTTTAAACCAACAGAAAGGTTATATTTTGAGTCTATTTATATTTTGGAAAGATTTGAGAATATCTTCGGTTCTAGAGAAACTAATGAAAAAATTGTGTTTTTGGACAGTACTTTTATAACAGCTGAGGAGCTCTTTTGTTTTGAAGAGGTTGATTCATGCGTTGCAATTATTTTTGATACTACCTGCTTTGATCGACAGTCTCCTTATATTACTGATGTCGTAAGAAAAGCTCAAGAAAAGGGAATCCCACTCATCTTAACTAGAAGTCACTTGAAACTAGATTCACTTGGTACTGAGTATGGTCCATTAGGATCAATACTATTTCTTAATCAAGGTGAAGAATTAATTAAAAAGACTTGTTTTGAGTACGTCTCTCATATGGGAGCCTTTGCGACTATTTCACAAATCTATCCCTTCATTTTTGATCAAGAAATTAAAGATATTGCATCTTTAAGAGTTCAGATGATCCAGGAAAATACAAAAAAAATCTTCAAAGGGATTTATGAAGAAAAATGTAATTTTGGCATTTATCATCCTGAGCGACTTCATGGACTTCATAATGTCTTTGTTTACGATAGAGATAAAGTTAATTTCTATAAACTAGCTGAGAAGTTTATGGCCTTATCAAAAGTCTATAATGTTGAATCTAAGTTTTGTGATAGCTTTGGCTTTGATTTTTTTAGTCTGACTAACGTAGAGTCATGTGATTCCCAAAACAGAGGTTTTTTGAGATTTTGCAGTAGTATAAATTCAAATGAAGTCGAGGGTTCGATTAATGTCATTCGCTCCCTAGTTAAACAAATCGAAAAGACTTAAGCATGCAAAAGTTAAACGTCTTAACCTCTGTAAATATATTAAAAGATAGAGTGGTTCTGTGGGCTAAAGAAAATAATATTGAAAATTATATTTTCTTAGAATCATTTAATCTGCCAAGTACGAAAATGCTAAAAAATAATGATATCGCCATATTATTTGGTGATTTTCTAGCATGTTTTTCATTTCTAAATGAAAACAACACAGGAATTAAAAAAGTATATGTTCTTTGTCATAAAGCCAAAAAACTAATTGAAAGCTGTGAAAGCGATAAAGAAATTAAAGTTGAAGTTATCAAACGTTATCATTTATTTAAAAGGTCAAAGATCGAAAAACCTCTACCAAATATAATTAAAGACAAAGTTCGATTAGTTTATGCAGGACGAATAACTCAAGCAAAGAATATAAAGATATTTGTAAAACTAGCTAATCAATTACAAAAAATCAATCCTCAAATTAGTGTTAAGTTTTTTGGTGAATATGATGACTTTCTTAACATTGATTTTAACGCGAAAAAGTTAATTTATAGTTACCAAGCAGAAGTTGAGAAATGTATAAGCGATCTTGATTGGATTAATCCTCCGTCATTTACACACGAGCTTTCAGCGACAGAATGGCCTTTAAAATTAGAACCTCAGGATGTCGTTGTAAATTTATCAACGTATTGGATGGATGATTTTTCAGTTTCCTTGGCACAAGCTCAGGAAATAGGAACTCCAATCATTTGTACCGATATTGGTGGTCTCAGTGATCTCACTGGAAAAAATATCATTAAAGTCCCGTCTTACTTATTTGATTCAGAGTTCGTTCCTGAAAGCAATGATGTAGATGCGATAAAAGCCAATAATATTTTTGAATTTATAATAGAAAATAAAGATTTAGGAAAAGTTGAAAATGTTGAGAGAAAAACGAATTTAAAACTTCCAGATTTTAGAAATTTGAAACTTAATCAAGTCTTCGATTATAAAAATACATTTGAGGGCAAAACCTTTTTTAAAAAATATCTTGATGTGTGGAATCATTCTAGTGCTCTTCCAAAGCCTATTCTTTTTCTTGTCTCGAATGAGCAAAATCATTGGCTAAGTCTTAAAACAATATCAGAGCATATAAAACTTTTTTGGCTTTCCTATCAACAAAAAGGTTTTGCCGTAGAGATGGTAAATGTCGATGAAGCTTTAGATAAGAAATATATATCACGTTTAGGTTCTTATCACTTTATTGTTGCTCCATCCTTAAGTTTAAATGCGATTAAAGTCATGAAACTTATAAGAAATTCATTAGGTTTAAAAACTCCTTTTGTTGCTTATGCTCATGAACTTCCTTCTGTCTTCTTCTCCTCTTTAAAAATAAGAGAGTTAGGAACTTTTTTTACAGAAAATGATATGATGATTACACAATGTGAATCTGACCTAAAGCTTACCAAGCTTTCTTTTGAAAATATAAATGCTCAAATGATTCCATCCTGTTTTGTTTTAAATAAAGAAATTGAGCCTCAGACTTATAATATCAAAAATTTATATTATGTCGGTCGAATTAGTGAGCAAAAAGGACTTCATTATCTATTTTGGAGCCTTAGCTTAATAAAAGACGTATTCATTAAAAAAAATATAAAAGTTAATATTTTTGGTATTCATGATCATCTTGGGATGCCTAATTGGGGAGACGGTGGTGGCCTTTATTTAGATTTTCTTGGTGATTTAATTCAAGATCTTCAACTTGAAGAAATTATCACTTTTCATGGCTTTAGTTCAAAAGCGAATTGGGGAGAATTTGTAATATCTAATCATGGTGCCGGTATTTTCCCAAGCCTACATAGCGACGAAAATTTTGGTGTCGCTCCATTTGATTTATTAAACGAAGGCATTCCAGTTGTTTTGACCAAGTGGGGAGGATTTCAGGATTTAGCCAAGTATTATGAACCGTTGGTAAAGTCTAATAATGTTTATCTGTCTTCTAAAGGCCCATATTTAAATCCAAATGAGTTAGCCTCTACTCTTTTAGAGCTTTTAAACTATGATCAATCAAAACTTAAACCTTTTAGATCTCGGCTGGAGATTAATGAATGGGTTGATAAAGTAGTCTTCGCTAACAATAAATGTCCTGAGCGATTAGATTTCTCTAAGTTTGCTAAAGGTGTAATTGATAAGCTTAAATTTTCTTCAAATATTTCCATAAAAGCTCGAGGTTGGGCTTTGAATGGAGTGATGTATTCTGGTCCAAGTGATCCAGCCTACTTAATCGCTTGCGAGATCTATGGAGCTTCTAAGAATATGAATTCAGTGGAGAAAGAATACATCCTAGCTCCTTGGGTTAAGTCTTTAAAGAATGGATTTGAAGTAAATGATCCAATTAAGGGACATTTTATATTGAATGATATTGAGACTCTTTTCGAATTAGGTCTGGCTTTTAAAAAATCATTTTAAAAATTCAAGTCCTTCAGGATGGATATCTTTTCTCCATAAAAATGAATCAATAGTAAAGTGTGTAAGCACAATGGTTAATAATAAAGACCTAATGATAAAATTTCCGTTTGAAAAATTTCTTACTTCAACTTCGCTATAACTTAAAAGCATCGTACATATAATCAGAAAGGGCAGCATTAACTTTGGAGAAGAAAGTAAGGCAATAAAGCGTTCTCCTTTATTCTTTCGACTTGCGACATATTTCTTTCCTAGAAATAAATAAGGAGTGGAGTGTCCAAAGACTAAAAGTAGTAAGCCAAATACGGCTGCTTTTGGAAATGGCTCTAGACGATAAATAATCCAAATTAAAGTACCGTTTAACAAATGGAAATGCTTACCCCAATTAATTTGCCTTCCTTTAGAATACTCTAAAATTTGATTAACTAGATAAGCAGAGATTGAAATACCTGCTAACGCCCAAACAGGGTATTTAAAATAATTTGGTAAAACGATTAAATCATTATCAGTTCTCCATCCGCTTCTTCCAATTCCCTCCATCATTGATAGTAAGGCTGGACCAGCGATGCAACTATAAATTGTAACTTTATCGATGATGCGTGCTAGAGATGATCTTTGTTGCCTTGCTGCTGATATAAAAAACCATGCTGTTTGTTGTTTGATAAAATGGAATATAGAAAAGTGGGCCAGTAGCATACTTACATATATAGGTTTACCAAACTCATAAATAGATAGTAGAAGAATGAAAATGGTAATAGGTATTAATGCTAATAGGAATTTAAACTTTTTCGAAAATCTATCGGAGCCGTAAGTATAAAAGTATGTTGTGTAAACGTGTGGTTGATCATGTAGGACATACATCCAAAAATAATCACCAAAGTCATTTATTAAAAAGCCAATTGTAATGGCAATTAATGTTGAACCACCAAAAATAAGTAAGTCATCTTTTATTCCAAAGACCCATTTTTTTTCAGCACTACTACTGCTCATTTTCTACTTTCTTCCTTAAAAACTCCAAGCCTTCTTTATGTGTATCTGTTTTCCACATAAAAGTATCAATAAGAAAATGACTGAAAATAATACCAAGCCAAATACTTGGAACAATTCCCTCTGAATAAAAGGCTTTCTCACTAACAACTTCGATATAACTAATCAGTATTCCTAAAAGGATGACACTAATTGCCATGGTTTTAAGATTTTTAATACCTGGCCAAAACTTTTCTTTATTTTTTCTACTCTCATAGTACCTAAGGCCGAGATAAATATATGGAAAGGAGTGACCAAAAACAACCAATAACTGTCCGGCCATCGCCAAACTTCCAACTGTAGCAAAACGATAAATGCCCCAAATGATAAGGGCATTGAGAAGATGAAAGTTTTTACCCCATGTAATCACTTTAAACTTTTGATATTTATAGATCTGTATCCCAATATAAAATAACCATGAAAGAATCATTAAAACAAAAATGGGAGTTTTGAAAACAAGTGGGACTTGGATCAAATCACCTGCATGCCGCCAACCACTTCTGCCAATTGAGTCAGTCATGGAAATAAGTAGAGGGCCAGCGACACTCAACTGAACAACAGCTTTATCGACATAGTTTTCAAATTTTCGATTTTGAATAAGAACTTTTTCTTTTCCTTTAGTAATGTAAAACCAAGCTGATTGTTGTTTGGCAAAGTGAAAGGCAGAGAAATTACTTAATACAGCATAAGCGAAGTTATCACCAAGTTTAACAAACATAAGGTAGGAGAGAATGAAGCACACTATGGGTAATGCAATAAGAGGTATTCTAAATTTTTTATTAAATCGATCGGATGTATAAGTATAAAAATATGTTGTGAAAACATGTGGTTGATCAAAAAGAATGAACATCCAAAAATATGTTGTAAATTCTTCAATAAACAATGAAGCAAGCAAGGCGATCGCAGTCGATCCTGCAAAAAGCCACAAATCTTCCCTAATACTGAAGACCCATTGAGACTGATTTGGGTTTAGCTGTTTAGTCATTATTTATCACAGGAAGTAGGATCTGTGTTTTTAAGTGTTCTAGTGAAACCTCTTTAGGAGTATTAAAATAAAGTTCATAAGGAATACCATCAGGTTTTAAGTTATTGGCTTCAACCCAATCATATAAATCTTTGTACCCTTGCTTTATTTGATCGTAATTTCCTTTAATATTGTTTATTGCCACATGTTGGTCATTGAGCTCAATTAGCTTGAAGTCGGGATGAGGTATTTTGACATACTTCGTTGATTGAAATCCCGCTTGAAAAACTATTTTCTCATCAGTTCGTTCAGTGACTCTAAAAAAACCTATTGCACCTCGGCTAATTTTTAAATCATCAATCTCTTTAAATGCATCACTGATGTCGTTCATGGAAAAGGTTTTGGATTGATACTCTTTAACTAAAAAGTAATGGTGAGTAGGGCTTACTAGTTCGAACTGTTGACTATAAAAAAGTTTAACTAGAATTAGACTAGCGAAAATTATAATAGTACCAGCGATGATTAATTTATTTTTCATCCTACTAGCATAAATTAAAAAGCCCTTGAAACAAGGGCTTTCAATAAAAAAACATTTTTAGTCGGTTTTATTCATTCATGACAATTTGCGATTGCATATAATTTTGCAGGCCAACTTTTGAAATTAGTTCCTGTTGAGTTTCCAACCAATCAATATGTTCTTCTTCACTGGCAAGAATCGACTCAAATAAATCACGAGATACATAGTCACGCTCTTCTTCACAAACCTTGATGCAATCTTTTAAAAGAGGGATCGCAATATATTCAACCTTGAGGTCGGAAGCGATGACTTCTTCTAGAGTTTGGCCAATATCGAGCTTATCTAGCTTTTGAAGATTTGGCAGTCCTTCTAAAAATAAAATACGCTTGATCAATTCATCGGCGTGTTTCATCTCATCAATGGAGGCTTTATATTCAAGTACACCAAGTTTTTCTAGCCCCCAGTTTTGTAACATTCTGGCATGCAGAAAATACTGGTTAATAGCGGTCAATTCTCTTGTAAGAACTGAATTTAGGGCGTCGATAACTTTTTGTGATCCTTTCATAGAACTAACTCCGATAATGAATATTGACAGTAGTTTACACTGAAGTATGAGTCGTCACAATCAGAGTATTGTTTGATTTAGGAAACGTTGGTTTTAAGAGTTAGACGAATTTGAATTATTTGTTTTAGGCGATTGGTCAATTGATGAACTTAGTCTGTCGATTGCATCCATCACGCAAATACCGCAACCAGTTCCAACACCTAAGTGTGAAAGAGCGTCCTTACCAGTCAATCCCTTAGAGACGACATTCTTGACTTGATCTTCAGTAATATTGTTGCAAATACAGACGTACATAAACCCTCTTATCTAGAATTATACACTAACTGTTCGGCTGATCAAACTTTTTCTTGAGTACTCTATCAAATATTAGCAGTGCGATACAAATATCCTTAAAAATCAATAATTTAACACAGTGAGTAGTATTGTGAAGCTCCATCGGATAAGCCAAAATAACAACGTCCAATCCGTTGTTAAGCTAGTCGAATGACAAGGATTTAAGTAACATAGGTGTGTTTTAGTCTTATATAATGTTGCGGAGCTTCTAATGCTAGATCTTAAATTTATTCGTGAAAATCCTGAAGCTGTTAAAAAAGCTATCGTACAAAAGAAAGTAGGATTAGATCTTGATGAATTACTTGCTCAAGACCAAGTTGTACTAAAACTTAAGCAACAGGCCCAGGAGCTTCAAGAAAAACGAAATTCCCATTCAAAAAAAATCCCAAAAGCTACAAATGAAGAAAGACCCGCTTTAATAGAGGAAGGCCGTAAAATTGGTTCAGAGCTTGATGCCATGAAACCAAAACTTAATGAAGAAGAAGAAAAGTTAAAACAACTTCTTTATTTGGTGCCAATGATTCCTTCTCCAGAAGCTCCAATTGGTAAAGATGATTCAGAAAATGTGGAAGTAAAAAAAGCTGGTAAGCTTCCTGACTTCACTTATAAGCCTTTGGATCATGTTGAACTACTTGATAAAAACAACTGGGCAGAATTTGAAAAAGTCGCAACTGTATGTGGCTCACGTTCATATAGCCTTAGAAATGAAATGGTTTTACTTGAAATGGCCGTACATCGTATGGCGCTTGATATCTTAATGAAAAAGGGATTTACCTTGGCAAGTTTTCCAGCCATGGTTAGAGAACATGCTCTTTATGGCTCGGGACATTTTCCAGCTGGTCGTGATCAAGTTTATTATCTTCCTGAACAAGATCTTTATTTATCTGGAACAGCAGAGGTTCAAGCGAACTCTCTTCATACCGGTGAAATGTTAGATGAAAAACAGTTACCGATTCTTTATGCCGGTTATTCACCTTGCTTTAGAAGTGAGGCCGGAAGTTATGGTAAGGATGTTAGAGGTCTGATTCGCGTTCATCAATTTATGAAAGTTGAGCAATATATTCTTTGTAAAAACGACGAAGAAGAATCAAAAAAATGGCATAAAAAACTTTTAGAAACTTCTGAAGAAATTGTAAACGCACTAGAGCTTCCATATCGTATTGTTGAAGTTTGCACTGGTGATATGGGTGCCGGTAAAGTTCGTATGTATGATGTCGAATGTTGGGTACCGTCTGAAGAGAAGTACCGTGAAACGCACTCATGTTCTTCTTTGCACGACTGGCAAGCACGTCGAAGTAATCTTCGTTACAGAAATAACGAAGGTAAAGTTGAATACGTACATACTTTAAATAATACCGCCGTTGCCACTCCAAGAATCTTGGTGAGCTTGCTCGAGTGTCATCAAAATGAAGATGGCTCGGTAACGATCCCTAAGGCGCTTCAGCCTTATATGGGTGGGGTTTCAAAGATAGGCTAGTAAAGCTATTTCAAGTATTTAGCCCTATGATAATTTTTACAATTCCCTTATAGTCATGTTTCGACACTGATATGACTCCAGTGATCTCTTAACTAAAACTGGAGTTTTAAATGAATCTTTTAAGATCTTGTGTTGCAACGATGATGGTGCTGGTTCTAAGCACAACTAGTTATGCTGCTACGATTGAGTTAACGAAGTCGAAAGCTGTGGTGACGAAAGAAAATGCTACTAAAGAAGTCATACGTGGATTAGATAAAGCCATCAAAAAAGAGCAAAAAAAGCCAACGTCAATTGATGAACTGAAAACAAAAGCAGCAAAAAAAGTAACTAAAAACTTCGACAAGAGAAGAGATCTTCTAGAAGATATTTTCAAGCACGACGATCAAGATAAGCGTTTAAAAATTCTAGATAAGAAGCTTAAAAAACTTGTTAAGCTTGACCCCACTTTAGCAGATATGAATACTGAAGCTGATAAGATTGAGATGTTGATCACTCTAGAAAGAAAGCTTGAAGGAATTGACAGCGAAATGAATGCTCAAATTCAAGCTGTAAATGATGAACTTTCTCAGTTCGAATCAACAGAAGCCTACCTTATTGATCTTAAATCAAAAGTTCAAAATGATACATTAGCTTCAAGCATGAACAAATCAGGTCGCCATATCGCGAATATTGATCAATATGATGTTTATGTTGCTCTATATGTTTTAACTGCATTGCTGTTTATTGGTTTAATTTATTACTTAGTTGTTTCTGCGACAGTTGCTATCTGGGCATTTTCTCCAGCACTAGCGATTATTTTCTTACTCATTATGCTTTAAAAGAGATGGGGTCCAAGCGGGCCCCTTTTTATAAGGCTCTCCAATCTCTTTGTAGTTGGCTAGTCACAATCTTATCGATCCCATTCAAATTTTCAAAATGAGGTTCAGCTAAATTGAACTCTTTGGCTTTTTCTTTGTAGTACTCTTCTCGTTTAGGATGATCTGGGTGAACCGCATGTGTAATTTGGGGAATCTCGTCTTTTAGTAAAAGTTCAAAAAGTATCTCAGCTAAGTCCACGCGGTGGACAAGGTTTATACTGCCATTTGGATTTTTAATATTATTTTTACCAGCGATAAAATGGATAGGATGATTTTTTTCATCATAAAGACCTGCTGCACGAACAATATGACCATTGGATTGTTTTAAAACTTCTTTTTCGGCTTCTAGTAATAAATTACTCCTAGCATCGTTTGCTAGTGGCAGTGTTTGTTCGTTAACAAAACCTTCGTTTTTTCCAAAGACTCCAGTTGAGCTTATCTGGATAATTGGGGTGGTTGGATACCTTGAAAAAAGAGAGGCGAGTTGGACGGGGTAGTGATCAGTTGGAGGAAATGCACAGATGACGCGATCGGCATCTGGTAAAGCATGGGTACCATCGGCGCTATTCCAAATAATAGGGATGACTCCTAGTTCAGTTAGTTCTTGCTTCGCTTTACGAGTCGTTCCGGCGACTTGATGACCTGATTTAATGGCAATCTCTGCCAAATATTGTCCAGTTCGACCTAAACCTAAGATTAATATGAACATTTTGATCTCTTTTCAAAAAAGGAAATACTGTCTTATAATACCACTATGCAAATATTTAAATTGGGCGGTAAGACCGTCGCCATTATCTTAGTCGGCTCTGCCATTGTCTTGTCGATCGCTCTTGTGGTTCTCATGCCTTTTGGTATTGTTCATCACATTCTCAACTAATTCTTGATCTAGATCAAAAGAGTCAGACATTTTTAAGTTCAATGGGCTCGCCATAAAGTCATTTTGTTAACATAATTACTATGGGAGAGAGTAATAAAATGACAAAATCTTCTGACCTAAGTTTTGAGTTCTTGAAAGCTCATATTAGCCCGCTTTCTGATATTCCACCTGTCGAATGGGATGCGATTCGACAGATCTTTTCTCTGAAACGCTATAGTTTGGGAGATTTTTTCATTCGAAAAGGTGAGCACTCAGCCAGTTTTGGCTTCATTGTAAGAGGCGCCATGAAAGTAAGTTATGACATTAATAAAAAAGAGAGGATAAAAAATCTCTTATTCGAAGAAGATTTTGCTGGGTCTTATACCTCACTTTTACAGGGAGGAGAATGTAAGCACTCAATAGAGGTCTTTGAAGATTCTTCTGTTTTACTTGCCGATTACACTGAGTTTAAAAAATTTTATTTGCGCCATAAATGCTGGGAAGAAGTGGGACGAAGAATTGCTGAAAAAGAAGCACTTGATGAAGAGCAGAGAGTTTTTGAACTTTTAAACTACGACGCCAAAATGAGGTTAGAGTCTTTTGCGGAACGCTACCGGGGGCGGATTGCAAGAATCCCTAAAAGCTATATTGCCTCCTATCTAGGAATTAATCCTTCAACATTAAGCCGAATATCAAAAGGGATTCTTAAGTAACCTCATTTGATCTATGTCAGGCCGTATATGAACTTCTTACGTTCCTAATTGTTAATGATGCACTTAGAAAATATAACTCTTTCAACTTTAAAGATCGGGAGAAGTATGAGGAAGTGGTCATTGATATTGTTGAGTGCTTTATGTTTATCCGCTCAAGCTCAATTAGATGAAAGATTGGTAGAATCTACTAACGCTGCAGCGGCTGAGCATTTTTCTGCGATGGGGCTCAAGTCTGAGCAAGCGTGGGGACATGCTTTTTCAAGTTGCGCGGATTTAGATGAGTGTGATCTTGAGGTCGAGTTTTATATAAAAGCACAAAATCAGGCTTATCGCTATACCACTCATGAATGCTTTGGACTCATCGAAGTTACTGAAAGCAAAAGCGCCGTCTTCTTTATAGAGTGTGAGCAATTGTAATTGTTCAAGTGATAGTTTGTGCTTAATTTAAAAATTAAGCACAAACTAAATTCTTAGTGATCTTGAAGTTCACATCTATAGATATTTTCCATCCATAGGGTATGTTTTAAAGCATCAGAATTGGCTCTCGAATGTGTATTAAAACCAATCTCATGATAAGCAGTGAATTCTCTATTATCATCTGTTTTTGATATTATTAAATTTTGTCTTACAAAGTTAACATTTTCTGGGGAACGAAGCGTACCTTGATTATCGCCCTTTACTGTATATTTTAAAAACGTATCTCCCTCTAGGACAAAGCCTCTGCTGTGCTGATGATAGTAGTATCTCGTGTTTGATAAAACATCTTCATGACTGTCGAGAGTTTTTTCATACTGCATTTGAAAATTGTCAAAATTGCATAGATAACGACAGTCACGCTGCATTGCTTGAAAATTTGTCACTACTGCAGTTGTATCGCCGAGTTCGAAGGCCAAAATAAAGCTCTTTCCGCCACCATCTACATCTCCAAAACCAACACACTTATACTCATGATGGTTTGCTGAGGCGAATGCACTCATTGCAAAAAGATTAGCGATTAAAAATTTCAATACCATACAAGAACTCCTTTGAAACTAAAGAATAAACCACACAATTGAACTGCAAAGGGAGTTTATGAATGTCTCTTAAGGCTCGTCAAAATTTATCTTTGATATTTTTGATCTATATCAAAATGTTTAACTATCGCGAGGTTGAGCTAGGGGGAGATTGCTGGTCCTGAGAAGGTGTAGGGTTTGAAGAGTTTCTGCTAGATTGATTAATAATAGTTTCGGAAACTATAGAGACGAGAATTTCATTTTTACTTTCGCATGAAGCAATTTTTTTATTAACATGCTCGGTATAATTAAATGGCTCAATTTGTTTTTTAGTCATATTAAAAACTAAAAGATGCTTTTGAGACTTAGCAGCTTCAAGCATTTGGTTTAGCTCTTGTTGACTATAGGTTCCTGGTGGAGTTTTAAAATCTGCAATAGCGCCAGTTGCCCAACTCGTGAGAGTGACTTCATCGTCTCGACTTACTCTGAAACTGAAGTTTGATTCATGAGGGTTAATTACGATGACATCATCTCTGTTCACTGAATCAATGAGATCATTCGAAGTCTCTTGATATAAATTATCGAGGCTTTCTAATAGCGTGCTTCCTTGTGGCAAATTTGCGACATTTGTTTCCAAGATTTTTTGCTTTAAGAAACAAGAGTCGAGCTGACTACTTCCATAACTGTTATTTTCTTTAATAGCGATATTGCCGGTTGTTCTATCAATGAGAAGACTCTGCTTTAAGCTCTTTGCAGTATAGGACTTTCTTAGAAGCTTTCTCACAATATCATCATCTGTAGCCGGGTATACACCGACAAGATCGTCGTTGATTCGAACGCTAAACTTGTCATCGTTTATCCAGCTAACATCTACTTGGATTGCCTCCGGATTAATTAAAAGAGAGCTATCCAACTGAGCAATAGCATCGCTTGCGATGCTTCCTAAAAGTAATGTGATGAGGCTTAATCTAAGCATCTTTAGTGGCTACCTTGAAGTGGTTTCTTCTTCAATATCTTGATAGGAGTAACCTTGGTTGTGATTTATCTCGTAACGGTTTCTTGAGCTATTGTTAATATTTATTTGCTCAGATGTTTGCTCGACACCGACAAAGTTTTCGTCAACGATTTCGCCCCTAAAATCACCGCACTTGGTATACTTTAGTCTTAAAGGCTTGTTGAGGGCGGCAGCTGAATCGAGTAGATCTCGAAGTCTGCTTATTTTTTCACGTTCGTTGACCTGGAATAGCCTCTTCCCCCTAACGAAAAGTTGTAAAAATTCTTCTCCAGTATTATTAAAGCGACCTCTTCTTAATGTATGGTTGCGTTTTAATACAATTTCATGCCAGACAGAACAGCTTTCCCATGTGCCGCCTTCAAAAAGATTTCTCGTCGTAATTCTTGTTCCGTATGCACCATCATAGGATTGTGCAAAGGCGCTTCCTTGAAAGGAGATAAGAATAGATAGAGCTACAACTGAATTAAGCATGTCTTTCTCCGGCAAATTGTTACTTCAAATTTTTCGGTCAGTTTTTCGATAAATTTAGTTCACTGAAGAGTGCTGCTTTGTCTTTTTTCTTTAAAATCTATGGGTTAGCTTGCAGGCAGGACCATTAAATCGCATCTTTTTTTGACTTAGGTCAAAAAGTAACTATGTTTTATTTGTGGTTAGACTTCGTGAAGGCTAGAAATTTATACACTAAAAATATTGGGGGCGAAGATGAAAAGCTTTATGTTAATTTTTCTTTTATCGTTAAACTTACAGGCTGCAAGTTTAGAGGAAGTCGTTTCGGTTGGAGTGGGATTAATAGGCAAGAACCCATCAGTTGAGACGGTCATAACGATTGACTCTGAGGTTGGTCAAATTAATGAAGTAATCAAAGCGAGCGTGGAGAAGGTATGCGTGTCTTCTCAAATTTATAATACGGGATATGAAGGGCAAAACTTATCAGATGTGATTCAGATTGCTAAAAATGAGCAGTGTAGCAAGCAACATGCACTGTCAGTAAGGCCATACGGTTGTTTTTCGGTATATAGTAACGGGGATATGAGATATTCCGCCTCATGGCCGGCTCTTGTTACATCAATTGGAAGTCGCTACAAAGTAAATTCTATTCCTGAGTTTATTGTTCTTAGATATAGACATGATAGCAACAACAGAAATCTGACAAAGGACGAAGTTGTTTATTGTGACTAGTAAATGGTGGCGGTGATTTTCACCGCCATTTTTTATTAAGAATCAAAGTGCTTTTTCAAAACAACGTAGACTTTTTTAGCAATCTCTTTTTCTAACAACACTCTATCTTCCTTGTTTTGGACAATAGTGGGAAGCAAAGTGAGTTCATTGGAATCAAGCTCACCTGCAAGAGTTGAAATCTCAAACATCGTAATGAAATTTAAATCTCGCTCTTCCCAAAAAAGTCTTGGCAAACCTTCAGAAGGCTTTGATTCATTTGAGAAGCGTTGAACGTAAAATTTTTCAATATGTCTTAAGGGATCAAAAGGTTGGTGCTCGAAAAGTAGAAAGGCCTGTGTCGCAAATGCTACACGATGGCGAATTTCAAACTCTTCTTGCAGGTCATCGGCCACCACAAATTCAATGCGATCGACAAAAAGCCGGACATAGTCTTCGAGCTGGCGTTTTCGTTGTAAAGACCAAGAGTCACAATCAGGCGCAACTACAGCCACATGACGCCACCAACCGATTGGAAAATCGTAGGATAAAATACGTTGTTGCCTAAACCATGGCCCGAATTTCCACAGAAAAGCGACTAATAGGATTAAAGCGATAAGCGTCAATTGACTCAAAACATTCCTCTTTGGTACTTTTAATGATTATAAGGGGAAATCAATGGCTAAAAAACCAAAAACAAAGAAAGTCCGTCTAGACAAAGAAACTAGGGCACAGGGCAAAAGAAATTTATACATTCTTTTATCCCTATTCGTCGTTGGAGCTGTCATAGTCATTGTTGGAAGCTCAATGAGTTAAAAACTTATCTTTTTGTCTTTGATCGAAGCACTCGATGACTCGATCGCCAAATTTATTCTTTAGGCTTTCAGCATTTCCATTTAAGATGAGGGCTTCGAATGATTTTTGGCATAAATCTTTTGTGTATTTTAACTTAAATTCTGAACAGTTTTCTTTAAGAAGGTGAGCAGATTTAGGAGAACCTCGATAAGATTCAAGAGATAAAGTTTCGCACTCTTCTTTTGAATACTGTTTACCAGACATACAACTAACTAAGCTTAATAGAATAATAAATTTTGTCATGGGTAATAATAGCATGAGTCTTCCAGTTCATTTTTATTTTGATTTTATTTCCCCATACTCTTATCTCGCTTGGAGTTGGGTCAAAAATGAAGATTTTATTCTTAAACCAGTCCCAGTCACTTTGGCCCAAGTCATTCATTCTTACGAAACTAAAGGGCCAGCTGAAATAGCTCCGAAAAGGGACTATTTATGGAAGCATTGTCTTCGAAGTGCAAAAAGAAGAGGCATTCCTTTTGTCATGCCAGCAAAGCTTCCATTTAATTCTTCCTATGCTTTAAGGCTGGCCATCGCTTCAGGAAACGATTCTGAAATCATTGACCTTATTTTTAGGCTCGCATGGGCCGAAGGAAAAGATATTGGGGATCCAGATGTATTACTTCAATATCCAGAATTAAAGACTCTCGACGAAGTTGCCTCAGGTAAAGAGATGCGTCGAGCGCTGAAAGCGAATGTGGCGCAAGCTATTGAAAATAAAGTGTTTGGTACGCCAACTTTCATTGTTAATGATGAATTATTCTGGGGAGATGACTGTAAAAATGATCTTTTGGACTTCATCTCTGGCAATGATCCATTAGAGCGTGAGCAGTTTAACTATTTTCTTGATCGTTTTGGACGGGAATAAGCATCCCTTTTGTCCATTCTAAATAAAGTCATTTGCTATACTTATAAGAGTTATTGCCCTTATGGAGGAGCACTTATGGCACATGGACGAGCCAGGAAAAATCTAGAAGATGAATATTCTCAGTTCGATCAAATTGATGGTCGGCATCCTCTGCAAAAAGCTCTTCCAGAAATGGTAGTGTCCTATCGAGTAAGAGAAAGAAAAGGTGCAAGAATCGCATACTTTAACTTTCACTTGGCCAAAGAGATGGGTTTACTGCCTGCGGATCAAGACGAAGTCATGACGCCAGCTCTTGAAAAAAAATTATTAGAAACATTTAGCATTATTATTATTAATGAATTTGATGAAATGAATGGAAGAAAATTTCCAGAAAAAGAAATCAAACCACACCGTTATATGGCGACCCGCTATCTTCAATTACAACATCCAAATAAAACGGGAAAAACGTCAGGAGATGGAAGAAGTGTTTGGAATGGTCAATTTAAAGGAAAGGGTGGAAAGGTTTGGGATATTTCATCTTGCGGAAGTGGAGCTACATGTCTTTCACCTGCAACGGCCATTCAAGGAAAGTTTTTTGAAAGTGGTGACCCTTCAATTTCATATGGCTGCGGTTATAGTGAACTAGATGAAGGGTATACGACAGCTTTGTTTTCAGAGATTATGCATCGTAATGGTTACTCAACTGAAAGAGCTCTTCTGGTTTTAGATTACGGAGCAAAAATTGGCTTAACTGTTAGAGTTCATCCCAACTTATTAAGACCATCACATTTTTTTGCTTGGCTAAAACAAAGCGATCAAAAAGCATTAGAAAAGTTAGTTGAGCAATGGATCTTTCAACAAGTTAAAAATAAAGTCTTTGTCAATTTGCCAAAAACAAAAACAAGTCAGTACAAGTTATGTTTAGACTGGATCACAAATCAATTTGCCAGGACTACGGCCAGGTTTGAGGATGACTATATCTTTTGCTGGTTGGATTGGGACGGTGACAATATCTTAATGGATGGCGGAATCATCGATTATGGATCAATCAGGCAATTTGGTCTTTTTCATTCCGAGTATCGCTATGATGATGTGGAAAGATATTCAACGACTATTGTTGAGCAAAAACAAAAAGCCAAGTATCTTGTACAAACTTTTGCTCAAATGTTTGATTATCTTAAAACAGGACAGAAGAAAAGTATTAAGGAATTTGCAAATCATCAAAGCATGATGAAGTTTGATGAAGTTTTTGAAGAACAAAAAGATATAAATCTTCTAGAGAAAATCGGATTTAATCAAAAACATGCTGAACTTTTAATATCAAAGTATAGAAGTGATGTTTATGAGTTTAGAAAAGTTTTTGCTTACTTTGAAACAGCAAAAAGTTCAGAAGGTTTAGTTGAAGTTGCAGATGGCGTTAATCGCAATGCCATATTTTGTATGAGGGATATACTGCGTGAACTACCTCAACTGTTGCTAGCAAGAGGACTCAATGCGCGTCTTGATGCTAATGAATTCATTGATATTATTAGAAGCAGCTATGCTAATGATAATGACGTAAAGCTTACTCCAACAATGAAAAGTAAAATTACTCAGTTTCAAGATTTGTATCTGAAATTAGTTGAATTAGTTGGAAAGACGTCTACTGTGTTATTAACAATAACCATGAGATCTAGCGTTATTAATAAGTATGATCGAGTCACTGGAGATGCAGTCACAACTGTTGTTGATAAAGTGATGAATGCTAGGCCTAAACTAAGTGCCAATGATATGTATGATGTTCTTCGTGAGTTTACAGAATTTCAAAATTTAGACCCAGACCTAATACAATCAAGAGATCACCAAAAGAAAAGCAAGCGTGAAAGATTGATGAAAACTATGGTCAAGATCGTTCGCGAGTACCGTGAGGGGCTGTGAGATTAGTTTTTCATGGTGGTGGACACGCAGAAGATAATAGGGCCCTAAATCTAGAAGCGCTTAGAATGTGTAATGAAAGTGATCCAGTCATCACTTACATTCCGGCATGCTCAATTGATTCTGAAGGCGATTTCTTAGAGTTTGCAAAATCCTTTCAAGATATCGGTGTAGGGCGTTTTTTATATTTTCCAATTGATGTACCTTTTGATCAAACAATGCTGATGCAAGTTTTAAAATCTAATATTATTCACCTATCAGGTGGTAATACATTTTATTTTTTAAATACGATGAGAAAGGCGAAACTGATGCCTCGGCTAAAAGAGTTTGTAAGAAGTGGAGGCGTTTTAACGGGCTTATCAGCTGGTGGGATTATGATGACTCCTGACATCAGTTCTGCTGGATATCCTGAGTTTGATTGCGATGAAAATGATGAACATATGAAAGATTTTAGAGCACTTAAGTTAGTCAATTTTGAATTCTTTCCGCATTACAGAAACTCTAAAAGATACGAAGCTGAGTTAATTTCACAATCAAAACTCATTGATTATCCTATTTATGCCATTCCCGATGGAAATGGAATCGTTGTTGAATCTGAAAATACCAAGTTTATTGGGAAGTGCTTTTGTTTTTATAAAGGCAAGAAGATCGTTATTGGTCGTTAGTTAAAGAAGCCATGGTCTGGCAACCGTCAAAGATAATGATTTACCTAATAATGTATGTCTACTAAGTGGAGACCAAGTTGAGTCACTATAGTTTCCCGTGATGATAAGTTCTTTGTTCACACTATAGGACAGACTTGATGATATGTTATGTCTTACTAAAGTTGGAGCTCGTTTGAGTTGATCAACTCTCTCTCCTTGGAGAATGATAATATTTGTAGCAATGCCAATGCGCCAATCTGTGAAAGAGTAACCAATTCCAAGGTCACTCGAAACCTCAACACGTCTTGCATACTTTTGGTTATTGAGCTTGGTGTTAGCATGCAATCCAATTTCACTAACGTTGTACATGTCTATGGAGTTCCAAATTTTAACCAAAGCGACACCAGTATGAAGTTTATATCGCCCTTCACCTGCTGCATCTGTGGCGAGAGGTTTTGATGATTCTTGTGTCGATGTGCCTGTTGGTAGAGTCATTCGTAGAAAACTCCAGCCACGCGGTTTGTAAGGTGACCAAGTGGTTTCTGGAAAAGTTTCGTGTCCTAAAGTGAGTGAGGTATCACCAAGTGATGTTGACATTTCTTCAGTTGTTGCAGAACCTCTAGTATGATTCAAAAGAGTAATGTTTAACCCCAGTTGCCAAGGATCACTAAACATCCAAGCACCGGAAAGTGATGTTATATTTCTTATGTCCTTACTTTTTCCCTGTAGAGATTTAATTGCTCCACTTGAATCAGCTTGAGCAATATTAGCTTGATGAGTTTGGCTTAATTGAATCTGGGCCTTTAAATCTCCAAGGATCATCGAACTCGAGCTTGGACTAGATCCACAACAAGCTGCTGCAAAGAGGTCGTGCGTAGAAAATAGAAAAGCTAGAATAAAAACAAGTTTCACAAATCATACCTAGCGATTACTTCTTCAATTAAGACATTATCTTGAATATGTTCAATATGAAGATCCCAATCTCCTGGCATCGTAAAGAATATTTCACTGGCCTGATAGATTCCCGGTGAAATTCTTAAAAGAGAAATCGGATAAGAGCCGTGACCCATGCTTGGCATCCAAAGTCTAAGCTTAAGGCTACCGGTTGGTAAGTTTTTAAGCTTACCATCTGGAGAAGTTATGAGGATCGTTAGTAAACCTTCATCATAAACTATTGGTCCTTCTTGCCAGCGAAGTTCGACTTGATACCTAGATTGTGGAAAACTTAAGGCAGTTGAAAGTCCATCTCTAGCTTGCACTTGGTTTGATTGAGCCGCTGAATCTACAAAGGGAGAATCTCCACAACCATATAAAAGAGAAATGAGAAGAATTAAAAGGATTCTCATAATACTACTGGGATCTCGATCATTTCAATAATTTGATTGTCTTGTCTAAGCTCAACACGGATAAACCAAGTGCCACTCATACCTGAGAAAAAACGAACTTTTTCGGTTGACCACACATTGCCTGAACGATTCACTACGAAACCAGGTCCACCGTGATGGTGACCGTTATCCATTTTCATCCAAGAATAGATATTGATTTCTTTTTGAGGGTCTTGTGGAGTTCCAGAATTAGAAGCTTCGTCTAGAAAAGTGAGCTCAAAGGCAGAAGGCTTATTAAAAACTGGGCCTTGCGTCCAAGCCAATTTTGCACATAAGTTAACACTTTCAAATCGTGTTTCACAGTCTGCAAAAACTAAAACCGGAAGAAGTAAAAGGGATAAAATTAGAGTTTTCATTTTTTAATCCTATCGTTGAATATAGCAGCCAATAGTGCGTGCTTCTTTTATGGGTTGAGGTTGATCATGAGTCAAAGCATAGAGAGCATCTTTCAAGAAAAAATGTTTTGCATTCAGTGGATTTCTTGAACTGGTCGCCCCGCCTTGAAAGACTAGTTGTTGATTTTCATCAAACAAAAAAACATGTGGGGTCTTAAGCGCACCTAACTCATTTGCTATGGACAAATCTCTATCATCGACAACAGGAAATGGGAGAGCAGCATTTTCAAAATACTCTTTAACTTTATTTGGAGAGCTAGATTTATTTGAATGAACCCCAAAAAACTTAATGTCAGTATACTTTTGAGCTAGTTTTTTTAGGTGATCGAGATGAGCATTGGAGCAAGGACAATCAACATTAAAGAAAATATAGGCTACAGCTTTAGTGTTGTTATCAATTTTTATTTTTTGACTAGATATAACTTCAGTTTTAAACGCTGGCATGGCAGCATGAATATTAAAAGAGAAAATTAAAACAAATAAAATTGAGAACTTCATATCGCCGAATTCTAATTGAAAGTCTATAGAAAGTTAAGTTCTTTTGAACGGTAAGAGTCGCTCTTCGATTTGTTTTTTATAAAGATGAATTTGTTCAGATTCATTCTCTAAAAATGACTTAATTGCATCTCGAAAAGAAGGGTTTTCTATTTTATGAAAACTATCGATAATGACTGGTTTAAAGCCTCTTAGTAGTTTTTGT
Source organism: uncultured Halobacteriovorax sp. (assembly GCA_964352405.1). Lineage (GTDB taxonomy): Bacteria > Bdellovibrionota > Bacteriovoracia > Bacteriovoracales > Bacteriovoracaceae > UBA4207. The sequence continues at coordinate 4,774 of CAYGRY010000011.1, read as the reverse complement.
TCACCTTGAGCTCCAGCTTCGACTGTTTTGAACTTATGTTTAATGGCAAACTCAATTGCTAAGTAGTAACAAAGCTCAAAGTGTAGATAGGGTATTTCCTCTAGGCTGCCCCAATATCTTCCAAACAGCGTTTGATTGCTAAATAAATGGATTGCTGCAGCAACAGGTCGATTACCTAAACGAGCTTCAAGGTAAAGCATTTGATCTTTTTGGAGTTCAAACCACCGCTCAAAAAAGGTTTGATTTAAATATGCTTGGGACCATTTTTTCTCAATAGTCGATAAGTAGACCTTCGACATAAAGCGAGCATCTTCGACCTTAATTTCACTTCCTTTTTTTTCTAGAATCTGTAAATTTGTAGAAGAAATAGACTCACGTTCTTTTTTAAAATTTTTCCTTTTATTTTTTCTTAGGTCTTGTAAGAAGTCATTGAAGTCTAGATAGCCTGGATTATTGAAATGATACTGAATTGATGCTCTTTGATAAAAATCTTGATTCTCTTTTAAACTTTCGGTTTCTTTTTTTGAGGTAAAAAGTAAGTGCGTTGATGAGCACTTATAGTCTTTTGAGAGATCTTTTATTGTTTGTAAAAAAATATCTATTGATAAATTTTCATTTGTAATCATCTTTGGGGCTGAGACCGGCGTATGCGGAAGTGCAGCAGTAAGTTTGGGGTAGTAATTTAATCCATATTTTTCATAGGCTTGGGCCCAAGACCAATCAAAAATGAATTCACCATAACTATGCTTTTTTAAATAGATTGGTAGAATCGCTTTAGTCACTCCATCAATTGTATAATTGAGATAAAAAGGAATCCATCCAATGTCAGGACCTAGGCACTTACTTTCTTCTAAAGCTTGATAAAATTCAAATTTCAAAAAAGGATGATTGTCTGGAACGCATTCGTTCCACTGCTTAGGATTAAAATCAAAAATAGAGTGTTTTATATCAATCATTGTTTTGCTTTAGAGGGACGTGTCCAGATAAAGAAAAGAACTCCAATCCCAATGGTGGTAACGATTGATTTTACCACGAGATGAACTTTGACAAAAATAAGCGTATAAGAAAAAAGCAAGACAATCATACTTGTCGCCAAGGCTTTCGCTCTTGGGTTGATGACTCCATCTTTTTCCCATTCTCGAATAGTAGGCCCAAAAATCTTGTGATTTAAAAGCCATTGATGCCACTTTTCTGAAGACTTTGAAAAACACCAGGCAGCCAGGATGGCAAAAGGAGTTGTCGGCAAAATAGGAAGAAAGATACCCACAACACCAAGTACGATTGCTGTCCATCCACAACAATAAAAAAGAAACTTTCTACTGTTTCTCAACCTTTCTTCCTTACTTTTATCATAAAACGTCTTGGGGCAGGGTGACCTTCAATTGTTTTAGTTTGATCTTTTGGATCTAGGCCATCAATTAAGGATTGTGATGGTGGCGGACACCACGCTGTTAATCGTTGTTCATCTGATGTTAAATCACTGTCGCAGATAACTTCGATATCGATGAATTTTGCTTTTTCGGCCCACGCTACTAAGCACGGCAGTGTTGGAACAAACCAAACATTTCCCATCCTAGCATATCGATCTTGTGGAAATAAAGCTATTGAATCAGAACCAGGTATACCAATTGTTTCGATGATCGCGGTGCCACCGGGGACAAGCGCCTCACGGATAGCTAACATTTGATGTATAGGGGACCGGTGATGGTAAACTATCCCCATATGAAAGATGCTATCCCAATTCTCTTTCCATTGATCGACGTGCTCGACGCCAAACAGGTCAAACTTAATATTTTGAAGTCCACTTGCTCTTTGAATGAGTTCATACTGAGCTGCAAAGGGAAGGACAGGATCAATACCATGGGCAAGTTCAACACCAAGTTCGGCTAAGCGAAATAAAAAGTATCCATTATTACAGCCGATATCGAGAACCTTAGCACCGTTAAGGTTTCCAAGATGATCTACCAATCTGTCCCATTTCATATCACTTCGCCATTCGGCATCGATATGTTCGCCGCAAAGTTGAAAAGGGCCTTTTTTCCAAGGGATTAGGCTCTTTGCAGCTTCAATCCATTTCTCTTTATGTTGCTCATTTGAATCGCCAACACAAACAATTCCATTTTGTATTTCAAAATGACTTTCAATTGTTGGTAGTGCATCTAAGACAGTTCTTATTCTTTGTCCGTCTTTACGTTGCCACCACAAATCGCGTTCTAATTTTAATTGATCGAAGAAGGTCATTTGATAGCTAACCAAGCCGCAAAGTTATACCAGCGAAAAATCATATCGACCTGAGTGAACCCTGCTGTCTCTAGCATTGAAATTTGCTGAGTAGGAGTTAAAGGTTTCATGACATTTTCTAAAGCTTCTCGTTTTTGCGAAATCTCTAGCTCAGAGTAACCATGACGTCTTTTAAAGTCATAATAAAGATCAGTGATCATATCTTGAATTCGCTCTTGGCTTGAAGCAATCTTTTCAGCCAGCACAAATCGACCACCAGGCTTTAAGGCCTTATAAAGTTTTTGTAATAACGCCGTTCTTTGCTCTAGTGGAATAAACTGAAGAGTATAATCCATGACGATCATATCGCATGGTTCATATTGCATTGTTAACAAATCGCCCTCGATAAGTTCAGCGCTTACATCTTCAGCCATTAGTTTTGTTCTGCATTTTTCAAGCATGGCAAAAGAGGCATCAACACCAATAAGGTTAATACTTTTCTTACAGCTTGAAGCAGTCTTATGCATCAGAATGAGAGTTGTTCCGGTAGAGCAACCAAGGTCGTAGACGGTAGATGCGTCTGGTAGGTAGCGCCTAACCATGTCAGCGACAATCCTATGGACTTCGCCGTAATTAGGAATCGAGCGCTCAACCATATCGTCAAAGACAGCAGCGACCTCATCATTGAAGCTAAAGTCGTTGATTTCATTTTTCTTTTTGCCAAATATTTCATCACGCATCTCAATTTGGTATCACCTGATAGGGAGCTTTGTCTAAGGGCTGTTACAATAAAATTTATAGACGAGAGTTGAGTTTTAGACTATAATCGTAGGCACTTTAAATTTTGCAACTAAAGACGACAGTGATCTAAGTTATCGTTTTTTAAGGCATCTTTTTTTGCAAGATGGCCCAAATGTTAACATGGTTGAATGTTTGAGCGGTTAAATATTGTTAAGCTCAGCGTTCATTTAGGATATTAAATGTTAACAAAAATCAGCAGTATTATCTTTTATCTAGGACAGGATAAACCAAAGCAAGCACTAGTCGATCTTGCTCATGATCAGCGCTTATCTTTAGAAGCGTTTCATTCTAGTGATGAATTGGTTTCAAGACTAAATTTCTTTGATCACGAAAGTGATAAAATAGTTATTGTTGTTGATAAGAGTCTTGATTCAAATAACTCAGAAAGTCTCTGTGATATTGTTAAGCTGTTGAATCCAAATAGATCAATAATTTTAATGAAATGTAATGATAGTAATAAAGACTTTTTGAAAAATCTTGATTGTCATCATCTTGTTCAGGTTCAAGAAAATAGTTTCGAAAAAGATAGCTTGTCTACGATCGAATCTTTTTTCAATGGAAAGCATAGTGATGAAGTTGTTCTCGATGGTAATTTGTTAAGTGGTCTAACTTGTAAGCAAAAAGCACTGATTCGATTATTTTTGAGTAGTGAGGAAAGAGAAGTTGAAAGACACGCTATCCTTGAGAACGTTTGGGGAGATCTTTCGATTCAACCAAAAACAGTTGATGTTCATCTTTATAACTTAAGGCGTAAAATTCACCCCTACGGCTATCTTATTCGCTCTGAAGGCGGTGGTCGTTGGAAGCTTTTATCTGAGCGAATTGATCAAAACGATTCTTAATTCTTAACGCTGTAAAACGTGGCAATACCTCTAGCAAACGGCTATAATTCAACCGTTATTCACATTTGCGTTATAAACGTTAAATCGAGGTTTTAGCATGAGCGAAGTTAAGAAGACTCTCAAGGTTGGCTCCAAAGAGTACAGCTATTACAGTTTAAAAGAAGCGAAGGCGAAAGGCCTTGGTGATATTGATAAACTCCCTAAAAGTTTAAAAGTTCTTTTAGAAAATCTTCTTCGCCATGAAAATGGTACGACAGTCGTTTGGGATGACATCAAAGCTGTTAACGATTGGACTAAAACAAAGAGCTCTGATCGCGAAATTGCTTACCACCCAGCTCGCGTCGTCATGCAGGACTTTACAGGTGTTCCAGCAGTTGTTGATCTAGCAGCTATGCGTGAAGCCATGAATACTCTTGGTGGAAATCCAGAAAAAATTAATCCACTTTCACCTGTTGATCTTGTGATCGATCACTCAGTGATGGTTGAGCACTTTGGCGACAAAGAAGCGTTTGAGAAGAACGTAGAAATTGAATATGAAAGAAATATGGAACGCTATAAGTTTTTGAAATGGGGCCAAAAGTCCTTTAAAAACTTTCGTGTTGTTCCTCCCGGCACAGGTATCATTCACCAAGTAAATCTTGAATATCTTGCAAAAGTTGTTTGGACAAAAGAGGAAGATGGTAAAACTGTTGCTTACCCAGATACATGTGTTGGTACTGATAGCCATACAACAATGATTAACGGCCTTTCAGTTCTTGGTTGGGGCGTGGGTGGTATTGAAGCGGAAGCGGCCATGCTTGGTCAGCCAGTCACTATGCTTATTCCAGAAGTTGTTGGTTTTAAGTTAAACGGAAAACTTAAAGAAGGCGTCACAGCGACTGACTTAGTTTTATTTGTGACTCAAGCTCTTC
>CAYGRY010000010.1:0-47955 GCA_964352405.1 uncultured Halobacteriovorax sp. | reverse complement strand
TTTAAAGCTTGATGCTATCAAGACTTCTCTTTTATTTATTCCTGCCTTTGGTTTCACATCATTAGTGTCATATGGCGTTTTGTTTACCCTTGGTCTTAAATATTATTTTGATGGAGTTTTAACACTTGGGGATTTCTTAGCCATGCAGTCGTTGATCTTCTTAATTCAGGATCCGCTTTTTGAACTTGGGTTTATTATCTCAGAATGGAGAAAAGGGATTGCATCTCTTCAGCGCTTAATGACTGTTTTTATGCATGGACAAGAAGAGTACCTGATTCAAGATGGACAACCTTTACCAGATCAATTTAGTGATATTGTGATCTCGCTTAAGAATGTCTCCTTTGCTTATCAAAAATCACCTTTAACTATTATCAACGATTTTAATCTCGAGCTAAAAACTGGTGAAAAATTAGGAATCGTAGGTCCCATCGGAACAGGTAAGACTACTCTTGTGAACTTGATGTCTGGATTGGAAAGAAAGATTAAGTCTGGCGAAATTTCTATACTAGGAAAAAGCTATGATTATTTTGATCACTCAAATTTAAGGTCTTCAATTGCGGTAGTTCCACAAAAACCATTTCTTTTTGCAGAAACGATTGCTCAAAATATCAAGATGGATATTGAGCTTACAGATGAAGAACTGTGGCACGTTTTATGGGTGGCTGGTCTTGATGAGGATGTTCGTGGTTTTGAAAAACAACTTGAAACACCTTTAGGTGAGTGGGGGATTAATCTCTCCGGTGGACAAAAACAACGACTAACTCTTGCTAGAGCTCTTGCCCGCAAGCCTCGTATTCTTTTTATGGATGACTGTTTATCTGCGGTTGATACTGTCACAGAAGAAAAGATCTTATCTCGTTTAAATAAGGAACTTAAAGGTTTGACTGCCGTATGGGTTGCTCACAGAGAATCGACGCTTAAATATTGTGATCGAATTATTCATCTTGAGGAGGCAACTTTATGAGTTATATGAAGGCCGATGAGCAAGATGAAAAGAGTTTAAAAAAAGCAGGCGTCAGTGATTTTAAATCACTCGTCTTTTTGCTTGGATTTTCAAAAGAACAACGTCTTAGATACTTCTATGCTTTTGGTTTAGTTTTTCTTTCTTCATTGGTTGCCATCATCTCGGCCAGATGGACGGGATACTTTGTTGAAGAGGGCTTAATGCCCAGAAACTTTGATCGAGCTGTTTACTGGGCGGCCGGTATTTTTATAATGGAAACCCTGTCTGTTGGTATGAGCTGGTGGGGAAGAAATACTTTAGCTGATAGTGCCGCTAAAACGATTCTATCAATCAGACAAAGTTTGTTTGATCATTTGCAAGTTCTTCCTGTCAGTTATTATGATCGTCAGCCCCAAGGCCGGATCATGACAAGAGTAACCCATGATGTAGAAGCGATTGAAGACTTTTTCTCTTCAGTGCTTGGACGACTTTTTGCGGCTGTCATGCTTGCAGGTATTGCTGCTGCAGGTATGATGATTTCTAATTGGAAGCTTGGGATTGTCTCTTTGATTTCAATGGTACCTGCTATTTACTTAGTTTATGCAACTAGGCACCGTGTTCGTAAAGTGAACCGTGATATGTCTCGATTATCCTCAATGCTTAATGCGAGATTGGCAGAATTTCTAAGTGGTATTCCAGTCATTAGATCTTTTGGTTTAGAAAAATGGAGTCAAGCTCGCTACGACAAGTCTGTCGATGAGTACCTCGGTGCTCACCTTAAGGCCAATTGGTTATATTCCTGGTCAAGACCGCTAATTTCATTTTTTTGCTCACTGCCTTTCGTGGCTTTGGTTTGGTATGCCGGCTATGAAATCGTTGCAGGTGTACTGAGTGTCGGTGTTTTTACGGCCTTCATCAGATACGCCGATCGCTTCTTTAACCCTATGCAAATGCTAGCAAGGGAAATTCATCAAATTCAACAGGCCCTGACTAACTCAGAGCGTGTTTCAGTTTTTTTACAAGAAGCCACTGAATCAAAAACATTAGGTCCTGACGGTGATCTTGCTGACATCAGTTTGGCCGGTGAAGTGGAGTTTAAAAATGTCTCCATGGCCTACGCTAACGAGAATTGGGTTTTAAAAGATGTTTCTTTTAAATTAAACCCTGGTGAATGTGTTGGCCTTGTTGGCACAACAGGTTCGGGCAAAACTACAACTGTTTCATTATTATCTCGTTTATATAATTACCAAAAAGGAGCGATCACTCTTGATGGAATTCCACTCGAAAAATATAAGCGCTCCTTTCTTCGCCGCTCGATTGGCTTTGTTTCTCAAGAAACGATTCTTTTTAGATCATCGTTAAGAATTAATTTAACTCTTGAAGAAAACTTTAGTGCCGAGGAGATTGATCGTGCAGTTAAACTGACTGGCCTTGCTAAGGTGATGAAGGCCGCAGGCCTTACTCTTGACTCGCTTATTCTTGATAACGGTGCCAATCTTTCTATTGGTGAAAAGCAGTTGGTATCACTGACAAGAATTTTGCTTAGAGATCCGGCGCTACTTGTGCTTGATGAAGCCACGGCCAATGTTGATCCAGCTTATGAGAAAATTATTCAAGATGCCCTTAGAGTTGTGATGCAAGGACGTACCTGCTTGATCATCGCTCATCGATTACATACGCTCGATATTTGTGATCGTATTTTAGTTTTTAAAAATGGTGAGCTTGTCGAATCAGGCAATAAGCATTCGCTTGAAAAAGCTGGTGGTGCTTACCAAGCCTTAGTCGATGCAGCTCTTAGGTCTAATGATTATCTGAACTAGACGTGATTTCATCTAGTTATAAAAGAATTCACTTGGTACTATTTTCAAGAATGAACCTAGATCAATGCCGTTATGTATCATTTTTCATAGCTTGCACTCAGTCATAACTAACGGGGAGCAAGAGATGAACAAGTTTTTAGTTATCAGTATCACACTCATTTTGAGTCTTAATCTATACGCGCAAACGACTATTTCCAAAGTCACTGATAGAAAAACAGGCGATACCATTCTAGTCAATTGTATTGATGAATGTACTATCATCGAATTTGTTTTAGACCAGGATAACCAGTTAGAAGTTTTATCACGATTCGATCAGTATGATTATTCTCAAATGATCGCTTCATTAACTAAAGATGATAGAGCATTAGTTAAGGATAACTTCTTCTTACTCATGCAAGGTTTTACAAAGCTACCATGGGATGATGAAGAGTTTGTTATGGTTTATATTCTTGCCGCGGGCATTACTATTCCTTTGACTGCCATTGGCCTTGGAATCGATGTGGCATTATTACCTCTCGGAGTTGCAACTTACGCAGAAGATCTTTTTAATGGAAATATTGGCCGTAAGTTAGCTCGTAAAATTCGTAAAGGTAAATCGATGAAGTTGGGGCATTTCAGGTTTGAATATCTGGTTCGTCAGCTACGTCAGTAGAGTCATTAACGATTAGATTGTATAAATGGTATGGCGGCCTCTAAGCTCTTTTTTGGAGCCTCTTCTTGTGGTGCATGTCCTACATCTTTAAAGATGATGGACTGCACGCCCGCAACATCTTTCTTCCAAAGATCTATTTGACTTGGATTAATCCACTGATCACGTTCACCCCATAGAAGCAGCGTTGGAGCTTTTAGATTTTCTATGCCTGAAGGTTCTTTGTCGGCAAACTTGTTAATGGCACTAAACACGTTCATATATCTTTTTCTAGCTCCATCAAGCATGAGCATAGCGTGGTAACGATCAACAACTTGTTCACTTAATCTATCATCATCGTAAAAAACTTCTCTTGCCACTGATCTTGTCATCCAGCGAGGCGAGAAATTTTCGGCAATATAACGAATCGGTGTACTCGCAATTCTAACAACCCAAGGAGGAGATAATGGGTAGGCCGCAGGGTCTAATAAAACCAAAGCCCTTACTTTACTAGGTCTAAACAAAGCAAAGTTCCAAGAAATATAACCACCTAGTGAGTTACCAATTAAAACTGCATTGTTGATTTTTAAAACGTTAAACAGTTCGGCCATAAATTCATTGTAAAACTGAGGCCTAAAATTCTCTTCAGAAACGTTATCGGTTAAGCCAAAGCCTGGAACATCAAAACGAACGACTCGATAATTTTTTTTAAGTTCTTGTGCCCAATGTTCCCATGTATGTAAAGAATCTGAAATACCATGAATCATCACGAGCGTAGGATTCTCTTTAGATCCTTGATCTCTAATATGAACTCTCATTTTTGAAATCGTTACAAAAGTCGAACCATCACTTTCTTTAGCGTAGATAGCTTCTACTTCAGACCTTGGACGATCCGAGAAAACTCCACAACTCGAGCAAAGGAGAATGAGGAGTAGGTGAATGAAATAATTGTTCACTATTTAGCTTTTGCGGCCATGCCAGTAGGGCGATACATAAATGCACTACCGCGTACTTGAGTTATAGTCGCTTCAATATCTTTTTTAGACTTAAGGCTTTTCTTGGCGTTAACCATTTTGAAGATTGCTTGAGCGATAGCTTTTCCAAGTAGAGGAGGAACCGCATTGCCGATTTGTCTCCACTGGGAAGAGAGTGGCCCAAAGAACACGAAGTCGTTAGGGAAACTTTGTAATCTCGCAGCTTCTCTTTGTGTCAGATAGCGAATCTCTTTTGGATGATAGTAACTATGACGGTGGGTCATAATCGTTGGACTTGGTTTTTTACCATCAAGTCTAAAATATTTTGTTTGACGAAAGCGACCTTCGCGAAGATTTTTCCAATCAACACCTAAGCTTAACGCTTTTGTTAAATACTTCTTCTCGTCTTTTTCATATCGAATGCCGCAACCTTCAGGAATGCGAGCGAGACGTTTTTCATCGAGAACTGATGGCAGCAGGGCACTATCAAGATCATGATTATGAAGCTTACCTTTCTTATCTTTAATGTCAGCAAGAGCTTCTGCAACAGTCAGTACTGGCTTTTTCTTTGTTCCATGAGTGATAACCGGAAAAACAATATCAGAGCCAATCTTATTTCCGATCAAGATCGTTCTACGACGCATTTCTGGTACTCCATACTCCTGCGCTGAAAGAACACGAACATCCATTTGATAGCCCATTTTATTAAAGCATTTCAAAATGGACTTAAGCGTAGATTCATTTTTCTTGGCAAGCATACCAGTGACATTTTCAATCACGACAAAATCAGGGTTCGTCTCTTTTACAATACGAACAAATTGTTTGAACAAGGTATTTCTAATATCGTCAGGATTGCCTAGACCAACAGTAGAAAAACCTTGGCAAGGAGGGCCACCAACAACAGCATGAATCTTTTTATTATGAGTAAGTTTTTTAAGTTCTTGTTTTGTTAACTTTCTGACGTCGCCACAAAAAACTTCAGCTTTCTTATGATTATGGGCGAAGGTATTCATGGCATGCTTATCAGCATCAATTCCAAGTACACAAGTCATACCGGCCATTTCCATGCCGCATGAAAGTCCACCAGCACCAGCAAAAATATCGATAAAATTAAATTCAGATTTTTTAGGCACTGGAATCCTCGCAAGCCGTTTAATTTATTGTGTTTTGCCAGAGCGAGATTGTCAACGAAATCAGTGTGTTATCTTAGGCAGCTTTTTTTGGTTTTCCTGTAGGGGCAGCAAGAAGGTTATCTAGATTGAGAAACGTGATATTTCCTTCTGGAATTTCTTCTTTATTAAGTAACTCAAGAAACTTCTTTTTGACCTTTCCAGATAGAACTGGCTCGACATCATAAGCTCCATTGCTGTTTTGTAGGACCACTTTGTTCGCATAGGGAGACCAAAGTTTTGGATTTTCACTATCGAGTAAAACTGTTTGTGAACGACTTGCCGCTTGAAAACGTAAGGCATTAGTGAAAACTTTCAATGACTCATCATCGAGATATCTCTCTGGTGATTCTAAAAACAGATAATCTGCACTTTGAAGTAGACCTTTAAAAAGGGCGGCCATTTTTCTCGTTTGTGAATCAACGTCACCTGGAAGCTCATCTAGAAGTGGAATTCTATTATAAAAATCAATCAAATGGTGATTACTAGACCTTTGAAGGAACGATCTCATCTGAAAATCTTTGGTCTCAGAAAGAGAGTTTGGAATCGAATCAAGGTAAATATTCTCACGCAGAGAAAGGTTCGTAATCAATGGACCTTCAGCTTCAATGTAGGCAAAACGAATAGGTCTTCGGGTCCCTTGAGAATTTAGGAAGTGAAGGAAGTGCTTGAGTCTACAACCCCTTGAGGCTTGCTCAAATTTAAATAGTAAAATATCGTTTTGTTCAAACTCTGCTGACATAACATTCTTGTCGGAGAGTCTGTCTTTTAATTAAAGGTATATGTTATAATAGGGAAGGTTTTACTCTTTATAATTAAGGGTTTTGGTCGGTTTTATGAGCGCAAAAGCAGAAAAAGTTCTCATTGGTGTGACTGGACGAATGGATTCGGCGGTTGCAGCTTACCTTTTGAAAAAGCAAGGCTTTGAAGTTCACGCTGTTGCCGTTCTTTTTCATGATCAAACGATCAATGAGAATGAAGAGGGAACTCTCAGAATTGATAAAGAAATTGTTCAATATGGATTATCAGATCTTTCTAAAGTAAAAAAAGTTTTTGATAGTTTGGAAATTCCATTTTATGCCGTTAATGCGCAAGACCAGTATTATGCCTTTGTTCATGATCAAGTCGTCGGCCACAGACTGATGGGAAAAACATTTAATGCGAAAGTTGCAGCAACTAATATTCTGTTTGAAATACTTTTTCAAAAAGCTGAAGTGATTAAAGCAACTAGTGTCTCAACGGGTCACTACGCTAAATTACAAAAGAACCAAAAATCAGGAGAAAGTTCTCTTTTTTCTTCCCCAGACCTTGATAGTGACCAAAGTTTTTTGTTAGCTGGTTTAAATTCTGAACAATTAGGGAAATTAATTCTTCCTCTTTCGGATATGCGAAAAACCGAAACAGTTAAGATTGCTAAAATTATGACTGTTGATATGGAAGAGTCTTTTAAACATCTGAATATCTTTGAAAAAACGACTCTCGGTGAAGAAATAGAAGCTTTCATTCCTAGCTCTATGATTGTCGAAGGTGAAGTTATTCTTAGGCATGAAGATAGTATTATTACTGAGCACAAAGGAATTCATCATTTCTTTTTAGGCCAAGGCGCTGAGCACGGTCTAGATCTCAAAAAAACAGGAAATGAGCGTGATCTTGTTGTTGTAGAAATTAACCCTAAAAGTGGAAGCGTTTATGTTGAAGAGCCAAAGCGATTGTTCTTCACCCATGTAGGCTTAACTTCTTGTAGTTTTGGAGGGAATTCTAATTCAACCTTCCCCATAGAAGTTTATGTTCAATTTAAAGAATTTGGTGATCGTTACGTCGCTAAACTCTATTTTAAAAATAATAATTCAAGTGTACTGGAATTTTCAAAGCAACAGGAAGGATTGATACCAATTGGAACATCTGCTGTTGTTTATTCAAAGGCTTCAGGTATTTCAAGAGTTCTCGCCAGTGGCAAAGTGCAGGATTGTTTTCATATGATTAAAGGTCATGGACGTCGATTTGCACCTGAAAATGCTGAGGATGATGAGGAAATTGAGCAATCGCTTAAAAATCAAATGGGCTTTTAATGAAATTATTCGCAATCGTAATATCTCTAATGTTTTTATCATTACCGTCCAGCGCTCAAGATAAAAAATATTCGCTTAAAGTGTATGAAAAAACGCCAAAAACTTTAAGCCAAGTGAACCGCTTAGCGATCAAGCTTCAACGAGAAATGCTTGTTAGTAAATTACATGAAATATTAATGGCCGGCAGACCTTCTCGCTTCTTTGGGTCCGCCGGAAATAAAAAAGTAAAAGATAAAATTATTGAAATGATCGATTCAACTTCTCCTTCCAATAAAGCAACGGTAGAGACATTCGAATTAAAAACTGATGAGATAAAAAAAAGTTATTCTGCTGACTTTGATAAATACTTAGCTTCGGGAGTCAGCCCTGGCTCTGAAGAGGCCGCTAATATGCGCCTTTTTACTGAGAGCATGCTAAACGTTTTAGACAAAGCAAAAGCAATAAAGGGTGAAAACATCATTTGGGAAAAGAAGGGTTATCTTCAACCAGATGAAGTGCTTATTATTGGTGTTAACTACGATACTATTGCACAAGATCCAAAAAAGTTTATTGTATCAGGCGATGGTGAAATGCCAGGAGCCGATAATAATGCAACAGGAGTTGCAGCTGCTCTCTCAGTCATTGAAGTGGCTTCTCAAGTCAGCATTGGAAAAACTCTACGAGTTGTATTTTTTGACGGCGAAGAGTTAGGGCAAAGTGGATCAAGAGCTTATGTCGAGGCTCACCAAGAAGAACTATCAAAGCTTAAAGTGGCAGGCTTTTTAAACCTCTTGATGCTTGGTCACGATACTGTCGATAAGGATCTTTCTAAAAAATCGGGCAACTTTAGGGCCTATACTCGTACCAGTGAAGAAAGTGAAAAGGGCGCGACAGTGGACCTCGTCTTGGCCAAATATATATCGAAAGTGGCAACAAAGGTGCGTTCCAGCGTCGAGTTTACTCCAACTCCTAGAAAAGATATTTTTAGCTCTCAAAAAGCCTTTGCTGACTTGGAGATTGCCAGCGTCACTTTAACCCATGATTGGGAAAATGATTTCAATACCGATCACCACACTAAACAAGATTTTGCCGAAACCCTTAATTTTTCGACCTTTCATAATGCCACCCAAGCAATTATTGGCTCAGTACTGGCCTGGTCATTCGACATGCGCTAAAAAGCCCGTATGAATCAAGTCTGGGACCTTACATCTGAGCAATTGGCCAAAAACGCTGAAAAAACAGTGATTGTTGGTATGTCTGGCGGAGTCGACTCTTCTGTCTCGGCATTGATTCTAAAAAAACAAGGCTATAAAGTGATTGGCCTGTTTATGAAGAATTGGGAAGAGGAAGATGAAAATGGCGTCTGCCAAGCCTCTAAAGAATATGCTGATGTGGTAAAGGTCTGCGAAAAAATTGATATTCCTTATTATTCTGTCGAGTTCGTCAAAGAATATAGAGATAATGTTTTTTCACATTTTTTAAAAGAATACGAACAAGGTCATACACCTAATCCAGATATTCTTTGTAACCGCGAAATTAAATTTAAAGTCTTTTATGATGAAGCACGTGAACTTGGTGCAGACTTCTTAGCGACTGGGCATTATTGCCAAACTGATGGTCAGGGAAATCTGATTAAAGGTGCTGACCAAGGAAAAGATCAAACATATTTTCTCTATGCAGTTAAAAAGAATGTTCTTAAGAATGTTTTATTTCCTATTGGGAATTTACAAAAAAGTGAAGTGCGCGCTATCGCTGTTGAGTTTGGTCTTGCTACGGCGACCAAGAAGGACTCTACAGGAATTTGTTTTATTGGTGAGCGAAATTTCAAAAACTTCTTATCTCAATATCTTCCGGCCAAGCCTGGTAACTTTGAATTACTAAACGGCGAAGTCGTAGGCAAGCATGACGGTTGTGCCTTTTATACTCCAGGGCAACGTAAAGGTTTAGGCTTAGGTGGACAAGGGGAGCCATGGTTTGTCGTTGCCAAAGATGTCGAGCGTAATGCTGTAGTAGTAGAACGAGGTGAGAGACACCCTGCTATGTACTGTGATGATCTGACAGCAACAGATATTGATTGGATTGATCCTGAATTTAAAGTGGTAGGAGAGTTAAAGCTCAAAGCTAAAGTTCGTTACCGCCAGGCGGATCAAGATTGTATTCTGACACAGCTTGAAGATGGCAGACTCTTTGTTCGTTTTGAAATTCCTCAGCGCGCGGTAACTCAAAGACAATCGGTTGTTTTTTATAATGGCGATCAATGTCTTGGTGGTGCAATGATTGAAGCAGCTGGGACGAATTACTATGAACGAAAAGAAGAACTTCCTGCAGTCGTTGGTAATTAGTTACCAGTAATCTTTACGATTAAAATCAAATTTATTTTCTTCTTTTTGCAAATGATCTCGAAGCTCAAAAGCTTTGCATTCTTCACCGCTTTCATTCTTAACCAACATCGATGGCATCATGATGGACTTGAATCCGTAGACGCGACAACCTCTTGGTCTAGTAGGCTCATAGGTGGATTGATAATGTTTGCATTTTAAGCAATTAGGCTTATCCATGGACCTATTATCTCAATATCTTAGGTTTATTTCGTCCCGGCACGCTCTGCCGCTAATTGCTCATAAAATAGACAGGTGCCGCTATGGTGTCAGGCATTTAGGCAGTTTGGGTCGCTAAGTCATTAATAATACATCGATATTCGCCACGCTTTTGTGGCACTAAGTCTGCATTAATACTAATGAACCTGATGGCTTTTGCCATTTTTTATGAAGGATACCAGGCCCATGAACCGAGATCATGACACTGACACTGAAAAACATGACAACGTGGTTAGCTTCCCATTTGGGGGCATAGATCGCGTCTCTGCATCGGGTCCTAGCACTGAGCTTAATGATCCGATCGAAGAGCTTCTCAATGAATTTGCCGACTGGGAAATTGATGAAGAAGAATGGGAACCAAATCCTAGTTTAAGCCTTGATGAAATCACTCAAATGTATTCTTTAAGCCTTGATCAATCCTCGAGTGAAGTTGAACTACTTCAATGCCAAATAGACCTGCTTGAAGACGTCACGAAGCGGATGAAATTCTACCTCGATGAAGTCGAGTTATTTACGCCTTATCTAAGGGAACGCTAACGACTTTGTGTCGTGCATTATTGAAAAATTATAGACTTTTTCCAACACATCCCTTAACTTTCAACAGCATTCAAAATGCCCAGGTGGCGAAATTGGTAGACGCACTACCTTGAGGTGGTAGCGAGTAACATCGTGCTGGTTCAAGTCCAGTCCTGGGCACCAATTATAAAAAACCCCTTTAAGTTTAATAGCTTAAAGGGGTTTTTTGTTTTATGGCGCTATATTGGCGCTACTCAAATCCATGCTCATCAATTCTATCTGCAAGTTCCTTGAAGCGTTTATAAGACTCAGCTTCCAAATCTTGACCGGCAGAGCCTTCATTTTGAATTGAGGATTGACCTTCAAATTTATCTGCCAAAGACTGATACTCCTCAGCCTCTTCTTTTGATAATGGCCCGTTAATTTTTCTCAAGGGTTTCTCCTTTTTAATGTTTAGAAAAGTTAAATTACTTCTCCTTGATTAAAAGATTGCTATTCTTGATCAACTTTAAGTTTTTAGGCACCTCTTTTTGGCCAAAACTTACCACATTCGCCGCCTGAACCAAGTGCTCCGGTGCCAAATGAGCGTATCGCTGAGTCATCTCAAGACTGGTATGTCCTAGGATTTTTTGCAGATCATAGATATTCCCACCATTCATCATAAAGTGACTGGCAAAGGTGTGTCTTAGATCGTGAAAGCGATAGTGTTTGGTTATTCCTGCTAGTTTTAGAAACTTTCTAAAATCTCGATAAAGATGATCGACATCAAATGGCTCACCATTCTCATCAATCACGACAATATCTTGAGTAGAATTTTCTTTGAGTACTAAAAGGTAATTCCTCACAACGGCATTCATCGGAATATAGCGTCTTGATCCAGCAGTCTTAGTTCGATCCCCAAGCCCGAGTCGATCACGTAAACGTGAAATCTCAATTAAGCTTCGATCAAAACTTATCTTGTCCCAACAAAGGCCGGCTAGTTCACCTCGTCGCATTCCTGTATTTGCCGCCAAAATGAAAAGCGTATGAAAATAATGTCCTTTGGAGACATCCAATATTTTTTCAATTTCCTCGGCGGATAAAAAAACGTCAGGTCTTGGCGGCTCTTTAAGTTCCTTGAGATACTGCAAAGGACTTCGATCTAATCTTTCTTCTCTTACAGCTTCAAGCAAGACTCTTTTCATAATCGCCACAATCAAATTGATGCCTCTAGCATTATGGCCCCGTTTAGCTAGCTCTAAAATCAATCGATCCGCGTGTCTGAGCTTGATATCTTTTAAAAGTATTTGCCCAAAACGTGGCAGCAAATGCTTCTTTAAGGTGTGAGCATAGTGCTCGTATGTTCGATACGATAACTGTAATTTTACACGAGTCTCTAGCCACATCAAAGCGTAGTCACTAAAGATAAGCGACTGATCTTCTTTTTCTTGCAATATTTCTGGCTTGATACCTGTCGAAAGATATTTACCTTTCTCGTTTGAAAAGCGTGCTTTCCAAGCGACAGCATCAGTTTTGCGCGAAAAGCGCGGGGAGTGTTTTGCTTTACCGTCGACATAAATTTTCTCGCGGTAAAACACCCCTTTCTTCGTCTTAATCACTTGCATAGAACCTCCATAAAAGTTGGAGTCCTCGCCGTGATCGTCCGTTCCCATATTCTTTTGTCAAAGAGCTGAGATTGCGTGCAATCTACGAAGAGGACTTTAGCATAAAAGATGCTCTATGTCGCCTTAATCTCCTTAAGGTTTCGCTGAATATAATTTTGAATATCTTCATCTCTAAACCGAACTAAGGCACCTAGCTTGACGTAATCAATCTCATTTCTAAAGACTGCCTGCCTAAGCCTTGATACCTTGATATTTAAAATCTTGGCCGCTTCATCAACTGTAAATAATACTTTTCTTGCTTGCTTAACACCATGATCCTTAACCAACTTATCTATGTACTCAAAAACTTCTTTCTTAAATGCCACCATAGGAATTACCGCTGCTAATATTTCATGATCCAAATAATCCCCCTTGTAAAACTCTCACACCACTTAAAATTGACTTCAAAACCTCTTTCACCCACCACTACTGACTACCATCTCCAAACTTGGTTGAGAGAGGGTAGTCAGTAGTGGTGGGTGGCTACTGTTAACTTTGAAGCTCTAATAAAGTGGTGTGATTGTTAGTAGTTACAAGATTAAGTTCTCTGGCTCCGTGCTCTGTTCTATTGCTTAGCCTGTGAGCGCTTGGGTGAGCACCTAAAAGCTCACCTAAGCGCTGCTTGCCCTCTAGCCCGTAAATGGGGGCATTGGACTTCTCTTGCATAACCTCATCGTATAAACAGCCATACAGCCTACTAGAATGATTCTTAGGCTTATACATCCTCCAAGTTGAGAGGAAGCTTCTAATAATACCCTTACTGCTTGCAACATAAATGACTGAGGACAGCTCTTTTTTTGTTAGATAGCGCTGAACAATTACCTTAATGCGCTCTTTATTTTTAAGCGTTAGCTCAAGTTCAATTGCATTAGTCTTCACATTTTGGCCACTACCTGACAGCATAATGGCATCAGGGATAAGTCGGTTTTTTGCTTCCTTAAAGCCATACTTTTGAAAAGCTAGATGTTTTAATTCATGCTCAGGCTTCCAAGTATTTATCACACCTAAATTTTCTAGCGTCAGCCTTAGGCATAAAAGTTTATAGTCATGATCTAATAAATTTTTATTCCAGTGCTTTTTTATAAGATCCCTACCTATTATTTGTGCGCCGACTAGGGTTAATCCCCATAAATACTCATGACTTTCTAATCCACTGATCCTTTGAATAAACTTTTCCTTCTCAAGGATTCGAAGACGTCTAAGAGTCGTTGTTTTTGCGATTCCATCAAAGATAATTTGATTGATCTGCTTAGTACTTAACATGCCGTAGGCATGAAGTTTATCAAGTAAATTTCGATCTCGTGCCGTTACAAGCATTTACACCTCATATGAATTTTTCTATAATAAAATCTTGGCTAGTTTCTTCATAATTGATATGGCTAGGACTTAATTTTTCACTCTTAGACTCAAGCTCATAAATCCTCTCCTTTAACTTTTTCTCAACCTTTTCAAACTCAGCTTTGTAGTACCTAAGAGATTGATCGACTTCTTCAATTATCCCGTTTCTAAACTCCTTACGAAATTTTTCTATTACTGCTATTTTTTCTAACTGTCGCTTTTGATAGTAGCGACAGGAAATCCAAATAACTCCAACAATCACCAATACGCCCAGAACAAATGGAGCTATCCACCATAAAAACATCACGGCCTTATCAATCTGAGGAAAAGGAAAGAAAGATTTACTAATATGACCGTTCATTTTTATGACTGCATAAACACTCATTAGCCCAATAGGCATCATGATAAGACGAACAACATCATCGTCCTTCATAGAACCTCCCTAATAAAATTCCCATTGAAGAGCTAAGTCTTCAAAAGTGAATTAAAATGAAATGTCGTGAAATAAGTTCTTGCTTAGAATTAAGCTTTTTGTTAAATTTCAATCATTGATTACCTCCGATAAGTTAATCTTTTCCTTTCAAATCCCCCGATTCAAAAATGAAAATAGTGCTTCAATATGGGAGCGAAATCTTAAGTGTCAATGCGTCATAATGTACTAATTCAACTTTTTTTGAAAAAAAGGGGTAGATAAATGCTTAATATAAAAAAGAGTAATTTAAAAGTTAAGCACTGCTTTGATGACGGCTCTGAAAAGGTCTTTAGTTTAAATTTAAATGACATTGATATGCTCGATGGACTCAGAAGCGAGCTGAGATCTATTGTGAAAAAATTGAGAACTCTTAAAGAAATCGAAATCAACCTCATCGCTACAATCGATCTTATTCAAGAGCTAGAAACGATTAATTCAAAAGGTATGGGAGTTGATAGCTTTAGTAATAAAAATGAAGCACTTTTCGCTATGGCGACTGCTCTCTATAGTGCTTGCTTTCTTAAAGATCATGATAAGATTGTACCTATCAGCGTACTTGATGAGAAAATTATATATCCAGAGATACATTATAAAATTCGTGATTTTAGAGATAAAAGGCTTTGCCATTTAGATGAAGATCACGACGTTAGAAGTAATAGGTTAAGTTGGTTGTTTGAAATTAAGCAAGGCAATAAATTAAGACCAATTGGAGCAGATTTTGAAAGCGAGTTAGCTGTTTTTTCTCTAGGTGAAGAAAATCAGAAGTGGATAAATTTTATAAATATACTTTTAATTAAATCGAGGGAGAACTCTAAGAGTTTAGAAAAAGAGATAAACGTAATTCTCTCTTCAATTTCTATTAAGGATTTGGATTAAAATTTTAGTCGTCTTTTATGGCAGTTTGTTTGGACATATTCTCGCACATGTTTAGATGTTAAAAGACTAAATTGTCCGCTAATTCGATCCAAGTTGAAAGGTCGTCCATCGATTGTTCCTAAATACATATTACCATCTCCAGAGTCCTTTAGTTTTCCCTCTTTGCCTAAAAATGATATTCTTCTTTATCTATTATAATTTCGTGATCAAAATCAGCGTCAATAAAGGTCGTTCCCTTAGGGCCGTCTTTATAAAATCTTATAAATCCAGAACAATTCAGTCTTACTTCGCTTGCATATGAAGAAGTAGATAATAAAAAGAAATAAATAAGCAGGGTTAAATTTTTAATTTTCATATTTTGAATACTGCAGAAATTGTTCCAAGAACCTGCTTCTAATATGCTGAAACTTTGTAGAGTTATGGTTTTGGAATATATAACTGTCTACAAAATGAACAAATTTGAAAACATCCGCTTTTCTGCTTGTTGCTGATGTAATTGTTTAACTATTTGTTTTTACATGAAGCTTATGCTCTTGTAATAAAAAGCATAAGCTTTCCGTTTTTGGTTTTTTTTATAATATGTTAGGATGTAACAAAGAGCACTCAATGCTGTCTTGTGGGTGTCATTTGGTACGTATATGAATAATCTTGAAAATAAGCCATTTTTCTCAATTGAAGAGGCTGAGAATGCCGGAATTTCTAGAAGGATGATTAGCCATTACGCAGATAATGGCGTCATAGAAAGACTTGAGCGCGGTCTATATCGCTTTAAACAATCGAAAGCTGATATTGATATAAAGTGGTTTGATCTTGCCATCGCCGCGAAGTCTGTTAAAGACGGTGTCATCTGTCTTGCTACAGCTTTGGTCTTTTACGGGCTTAGTGATGACTTTCTAAATGAGTATTGGATTGCGATTCCACAAAAAAGAAGCCGCAAAAGTAATGACAAATTTCGCTTCGTTAGGATGCGAGAGATTGAGCTTGGAGTAAAAAAAATTAAACTCTCTGGCATTGAGGTCCAAATTTTTGATCCAGAAAGAACGATCATAGATTGCTTTAGACTCCTTGACCTAGAAACGGCCATAAAAGCGCTGAAAGCCTATCTAAGTGGCTCAAAAGTAAAACTCAATCTTCGAAAGCTGAAAGAGTATTCAAAGAAGCTGCGTCAAGACATTTCCCCATATGTTAATACGATTATAATTTAGAAAAATTTTAAATCTACAAGTATATCTGACATGCTTAGTTGACATAGAAGTCGAGCGATATTGTATAAGGTTATAAGGAGAAAAAATTGAACGCATATTATTGGCTAGCCATCCTTTTTACATCACTTGCACTATTCTTTGGTTATCTCGGTAGCCAAGTCGAATCACAAAAAGGGAACAATGATCTAGTAAATCGCTTATCAAATACTAAATCTGAAGAGCAGGGCGTAATAAAAGGTAAGCTTATCCTAGAGGACAATGGAAATCCGATAAGCTCCCAAATCAAATTCTACTTAAATGGCCAGATTGTTAGAGAAATTCATCCCAAAATTAATGGTGAATTTTTAACAACATTAAAGAAAGGGCAATATTCCTTACACATATCAAGTCAAGGTTATGACTCAAAAGAGATTGATAATATTATCGCTCTAGAGGGCACAGGAAATCTTGGAGATATTAATCTTTCAGTATCAAATAAAACTATAAAGATTAAAATCACCGACAAGTCTGGAATGCCCTATTCAAATATTGAGTTAGCTCTAATGAAAGGTCTTCCTCCAGCACATTCAACCTTCTATACAGCAAATAACGATGGTGAGATGATCATCGATGGTATCGGTTATGGCATATATAATTTTTTTATAGGGCAAAAAGCCGTTTCTAATTCTGGTTTTCTATGGGTTCTCGACAGAAACAACTATGTACCATCTTTCGAATTAAAAGCTTCAAAAAATAAGTACAATCTAATTCTTCCCAAAGTGTTATATTCAGATCTTGCTAAATTGAATCCACATACCTATGGGCTTAAAGCAAATTTTCACTACGTCGCACAATCTGTAAAAATATCAACACCATTAAGTTTCTCCGGAATAGGTATTGGTGTCGGCTTAAACGGAGAAGGTACGCCTTCTCTTTTAGAAATTCGTAAAGATAATGATGGTAAGCCAGGAGATGCAGTTATTTTCAGTGGCAAACCCTATGAATATGGCGCAACGATTAGCACTAGAACCCCAGACACTCCAAGCGAATCTTCCACAATAAGCAGTACTGGCAGTTATGCAGACTCAAACGAATCGAAGATTTTAGAGGAAGGGATATTTTGGATTGTTGCTAAGTATGACAATATTCCTGAAAAAATTAATATCTTAGGCGGTAAGGAAATACCCTTGTCAGGCATTCCACTTAGGTCTTCATCTGATGGAAGGAATTGGGAAATCTTAAATCTTCCTAATAATCTTAAAATGCTTGATACATTTATTGTGGAATAGGATCGAGCATCACTAAAGAATGTAATTATAGATCCTAAAAATCTTCGATTTGGATATTCCTTAACTTTTTAGGATAACGAGAATCAGTAAGGGCAATGAGAGTTAGGTGAATGGCATTTTTATCAACAACCCACTTTAATGAATACCGGCCAGAATATATAGGGAACTTGCGTAGACCTTTAATTTCGTCGGCTTCGCCAGATTCAGGGAATTGCGAGAGTCTACTTTTTAGATTTTCAAGCTCCTGCTCAAATTTATCAACCTTTGAGACAGCAAACTCAACACCTTCATTCAAGTTAGATTCAAGAATCCATACAGCCGCTTCTTCAACGTCACTTAAATACTGATCAGATTCATAAATTGAAAAACGGGGCATTAACCAACGGCCTTCTTATTCTTCTTGCCAAGAACTCGTTCCTTAGCTCGCTCAATTGCACTGCCAGTTGATTTTAGTTCGGACTTATTCACACGTCCATTGATTACGTCACTAAGTCCCTGGGCGACTCCACGAAGAGATGCTAGTTCAATCTGCATCTTTTCAAATTCATCTGAATTTACAAGAACGAAAGCCTCACCAGTTTTACGGGTGATCTTTAATGGCTCGTCACGAGCATATTCCATCCAATTCTTTAAGTTTGTGCGAAAATCATCGGTATTAGTTCTTTCCATAAAATCACCTCTTAGTATAACTGTACCATTAACCGTACGGTTGGTTCAAGTGGGGTATGTATTTTAAATATTAGAGTAAAGCATTGAAATTATTAGCCAATTCAATCTAGTCACCATAATACGATCAATCTTTGTAACTTCTACCTTGACTAGAATGGTTTAACTCCCATCTTCAGTAAAATTAAAAGTCTTGCATCAGATAACTTAGCAGGGCATTTAGGGGCTATTTATTATGGCAAATGACATTGCTAACTTTAACAATCTGGTCGCTTCTTAAAGATGGAAAATTCAAAGATAGATCAGAAAAGGTTGAAAATTGCGTACCATGAAACTGGTCACGCAGTTATGGCATTATATTGCGGCCAGGCTATTAAGAAAGTCTCTCTTAAGGAAATGAACTCACCAAATGGCACAGATAAATATCTTGGCCACGTAAAGCTCGTTCCAACCGATCCAAAAGAAATTCTAACAATCACCAAGGCTATGCAAAATGTCATGATCTCATTAGGAGGGTTTGCTGGTGAAATTCTATTTTTTGACGATATTCCCGGTATCCCTATAGATGATTTAGACAGAGCAATGAAAATAACTGCAAATTTATTAGAGAATAAAGAGTTCAAAGAGATTGTCGCCAAGATGCCTGTTCCACAACTTGAGGTTATGCCAAAAGTTACAAATCCTCTCATGAGGGCCTTTATCGACTCTCAGTTGCATCGTTGTAGAGATGTACTTTCTCAAGTGAAGCCTATCCTTCATAAAATTGTACAAGAACTACTAAAAAAAGAAGAGCTAACAGGTGAAGAGGTTACTTCTATTTTTTATTCTTAATTTAAACTATAATAAGGATAGTAGACTTTTACGTAAGCATTGCTTTCGGCTATGTCTCATGGAAACGGTATGTCAAAGCTAGGAATCATATACGTAAGAAGTTGGATCTTCCACTATGAATAAGCACACAAATCAAAGTACAAACTACTTATTAGCCAAGTTAAGTGAAAAATTTATTTTGAGAAAAATTATGACTTATATTTTTTTAATACTTTTAACTTTTTTTACCATCTCAATTTGGATTTTTGCTTACAGAAATGATTTTGACTTTACGTTGTTGGAGCTTATGTATTCAGCGGTAGGTGCGACTCTTTTATCATCATACCTAATAATAAAGTCTGTTTACATTGACCATGAAGATAATATTGTTAAAAAAATTCCTGTTTTAATTTTAAAAGATATTTCAAATGGAAATTATTATTCACTTATAAATAATCACATGTCACTAATGCCAGAAGACAGAGACCTACTTAACGGTTTAAAAAACTTCGGTAGCATTCATATTTTTCAAAACAAAGTAAATTGGGAAAAACCAGAATTTAAAAATTTCAAATCCAAGGTAGAATCTGAAAAAAATAAAATAGGCCCCGATTACATTTTAGAAGACCTAGAAGCAACTATTTTGCGTTGGTTGCAATATGATTCTCCAAGGATAAATAGTCTTCCTGTAGAGAAGTATTATTTTGGCTCAGGATCTATAGGCTCCTCAGCGACAAATGAGGACCCTAACAATTTTAAAAATATTCAAATTCCGATAGCTAGCAATGATGACCTTCTAAAACTTTACAACCAGAAAGATCTGTTTCTTAGAAAGAAGGCATCAATAAAACGAGAGTCTAAAAATCTTTCTGAAGATGACTCTCAGCCTAACATTAGAAAAATATTGATAGATAATGTATACTCATCTATTACAATCTCAATTGCTTTCAGAGGAATGAATAGGCCATCACGCTTTTCGGAAGATGACCTTCGAATAGCGAAAATGCTAAACACAAGTGTTATGACATTAGAAAAAATGGAATATAATTTAATCGAAGTTATTTGGGAGTTTGAATTAAAAAAGAGCAGAAAGTTTTCCTGGAAAATGAGAAACGATAAAAAATGGTTTCAACGTCTAGTAAAAAGTTTTGAAAACGATTATTCGTGGAATGTGCTAAGAGAATATTATCGAAGAATCGTTTCCCTTCCGTAAAAGTTTCAAACAAAGCTTAGTGAACTACTTTAGATGAAAGTCTTGGCGCTAATATGGCGCTAAAATGCCCAAAAATAGACAAAAAAAGATGAAAACGGACGATCATAAAGAGGACTCATAATTCATTTAACTATTTGTAATCGTTAACTAATTGACTGTAATTACAAAGATTTTAAAACCTGCTAATGTCACTCCAGTCCTGGGCACCAAATATAAAAAAGAGGAACCCTTTGGGTTCCTTTTTTATTTGTCTCAACTGATTCATAATATTCAAATGATGAAATATTACGAAATGCATGAAGATGCTTACTGTACTCTTCAAAAACAGGGCTATATTACTTGGGATCGATTAAAAAATGTGAAGGATCTCTTCTCACACGATATCAATATTGGCCTAAAAGAAGGTCTTCCAAAATTTATCAAAAAAATTGAGAATCCCTCAGCTCTCGACTTAGGAACAGGGGCAGGAACAGTTGCCATCTTTTTACAAAGTATTGGCTTTAAAACGACTGGCTATGATGTTTCTAAGACAGCTATTCAAATGGCGAAAGCTAATGCTGAATTTCTAAATCTTGCGCCTGTCTTTATTGTAAAAGATATCAATGATTTGATCGCAGAGGACAAATTTGATTTGATCGTTGATTCATCTTTTCTTCACTGTATTGTTCCTGAAAATGAAAGAGAAAAGATGTTTGATTTTGCCAATAAAAGTCTTGAAACAAACGGACTATTTTTTATTCACACAATGATCGAATCTAATAACATGTCAGAGATGTTAAACAATGACTATCTCATTCTTGAAGATGAAATTTTGTGGAGCACAGGTAAAAATTCATGGGATATGGATTGGAAAACGATTCAAGGTAAAAAAGTTTTTCCTCATCGAAGGATAAGAACACTTCAAAATTTAGAGAAAGAAATAGATCGGTCAGGTTTTAAAATTATTAGTAAAAAAATAAACTCTAATCAAAAGAATCCTGATACGTACCTAGCTTGGCTTATGAAAAAATGAATGAAACACTAACTCTATAGTAAAACACTCTGGTAAGAGTGTTAAGTTAAAGAAACTACATCTCAATTCAATCACAAGTTTATTGCTCATCTATCCGATAAGTCTTTGACTATAAAGGCCTTGGAGGCTGTGATGAAGACTTTGCTTAACACTTTTCTATGTCTTGCTTTGCTTAGCGCATGCAATGAACAGGCGCCAACGAAGCGAGAAGTTGCTTCGACTTCTGTAAACGCCAAGCAACCAGAAGTTGAGCAGGGTGAGGTTTGGGGAGCAGAAGAAGCACAGATGATGCAATCGGTGGCGCAAATCTTTCATGACACTCTGATTGAATCAACAGGTAGTGATGAAATAATGAAGCGAGATGCTCACCCTAAGCATCATGGCTGCGTAAAATCAGAATTAACAATTGATAACAAAGATCTTCCTAAAGAATTAAGAGTTGGCTTATTCAAAGAAAATAATACTTACGCCGGTTTAATTCGTTTTTCTAATGGAGATCCTGACTTTAGAAAAGCAGATATCGAAAAAGATATTCGTGGCATGGCGATGAAATTTTTTAATGTTCCAAGTGAAAACTATTTACAAGAGATTGGCGTAGAAGAGGGCTCAAATGTTCATGACTTTGTTTTTATGAACGCCGACTCCTTTTTTATTCCAAATCCAAAAGCTTATGAAAAATTTATGCGATCGACACAGGGCCGTTTTGGCGTTCTAGGATACCTCGCTTTTCATTGGAGAACTCTAGGCTCAATTTTAAAATCAAGAGTTAAAATCGCAAACCCGTTAGACATTGATTTTGCCAGTGCGACCCCTTATAAATTGGGGCCAACGAGTATGAAAATGAAGATGGTTTCTTGCAAAGAGAATAAAGACGTTATTCCTGTAAACCCAAGGCATGATTTTCTAGGAGAAGCTTTAGAAAATACTTTGGAAGATCAAGAAGGCTGCTTTGATTTTTATGTTCAACCAAATACAGACCCAAAAACTAACGATATCGAAAACGCAATGATCGAGTGGGATACAACCAAATCTCCAATGATCCATGTTGGAAAACTAAAAGTTAATAAGCAAAGTGGCTTTCGTATCGATGAGCAGATGAGTTACTGTGAAAATATTACGTTTAATCCTTGGCGTGCACCAAAAGAGAATAGACCGCTTGGAGGCGTTAATAGAATCCGCCTTGAAGTTTATCTCAATCAATCAAAACTTCGCCATGATTATAATGAAATTAAATAATTCTCTTTAGTTAATATCAAGATCAACAATGACCGCTCTATGGTCAGAGACAAAAACTTTTCTATCACCATATCGATGGACATCGACGCTCCACTTTTTAACTGAAAAAGGTGAGCCCTTTGATAGTAAAACATGATCAACGCGACAATCGGGAAAGACTGTGTCCTTCTCAATATTACAGGCATCGTGAATAGAGTAGGGAGTGTTGGATAAATAATTGATTGTATCAACTTTATAGAAAGTATCTTCAAATAGATTGTCTTTTAAAAGCACTAAGCCTTCCATG
This sequence comes from uncultured Halobacteriovorax sp., assembly GCA_964352405.1. Classification (GTDB taxonomy): domain Bacteria; phylum Bdellovibrionota; class Bacteriovoracia; order Bacteriovoracales; family Bacteriovoracaceae; genus UBA4207. Next base: position 25,235 of record CAYGRY010000010.1, on the reverse strand, counting down.
TCTGGTCTTAGATTTGTATCAGCGGCAAAAATAATAGGTAGAACCTTTTGACTTAAATGTTGATTCACCATAACAGCGCTTGGATTCTTATTTTTGGTTGAATTATCAAAGTGTGAACCGACAAAAGCAAAGTCTAGGCCAGAGACTTTGTCTCTAAGCTCTGCATAACGAAGTTTTCTTGGGATACCAAAACGCCAGCCAAAGCTAAAGCGACCAGATCTAGGACCTAACCAAAAAGAGTAATGCTTCTTAACTTCAAAACGATCTTTTCTAATAAACAGAGCTGGATCAGCATAGTTTAGAATGAGACCATCCGAATAGAGAACTTCATATTGATTACCCAGAAGTTTATTAATTTTAAAAAGTTGTCTCTTCGTTCTAAATTCTTGAAAACTTATGATATCGGGATTACTTCTTTTAACTGTATCAACAATTTGATCAACACGAGTTTTAAACTTATCAAAATGATCCTTGTCTCCACAAATATCGCACATGGTATTGAAGGTCATAACTCTTAAAGGAGTCGCATAAATTGAAGTTGAAACTAAGAGTATTAAAAAGGTGATTAGAATCTTCACTTACCATGCTCCTGTATTTTGCATCTCATTCCATGGAGCTTTCGGAGGTAAAGCTTCTCCTTTTTGTAATAACTCAACAGACTGTCCGTCAGGAGACCTTACAAAGGCCATATGACCATCGCGAGGCGGACGGTTAATGATCACACCAGATTTAAGTAGACCGTCACAAGTAGCGTAGATGTCATCTACTAAAAAGGCTAGATGACCAAAATTTCTTCCTTCACTGTATTCTTCTTTTTGATCCCAATTATAAGTTAGCTCAACTTCTGGTTCTCCAGCCGCTGTAGCTAAAAAAACCAGAGTGAATTTACCTTGAGGCACTTCTTTTCTTCTGATTTCTTTAAGGCCAAGTTTTCCAACATAAAAATCAAGAGCTCTGTCTAAATCCTTTACCCTTAGCATTGTATGTAGGAACTTCATTCATCACCTCGTATCACTAGAATTGGACTATAGCTTAGGAGATATAAGCCCTGTCGTCCAAATTAATGCTTGGCAATATTTCACAATTAATTCATAACTCGTGTTAAAATTATTACGTGTCAAAAGCAGCAAAAAACATATGTATTTTACCTTGGCTTCACTTGAATATACACCCAAGTGGCGACGTCACGCCTTGCTGCCACACTGACTTAAGTAAGCCTTATGCAAATGTTGATGGTAAAAGCGTCAACGATATTTTGAATAATGCTTTGTTTAAACAACTTCGAAAAGAATTTATGAATGGAGAGCGCCCAGAAATATGTTCAACTTGTTTTAAGTTAGAAGATGCAAGTATACCAAGTCCTAGACAATGGCATAATAAAGTCTTTGATCATCATATGCCTTTGATTGAAGCTACGAATGAAGATGGAGGCTTGTCAAAAGTTGATATTCACTCACTCGATGTCCGAATGAGTAATGTTTGCAACTTCTCTTGTAGAGGTTGTTACCCTAAATCAAGTAGCTCTTGGGCAGAAGACTTTGAGAAATTGACTGGCAAAACAGTCACCAAAAAACTAACAACTGTTAATAGTCAGACGGTAAAAGAGCTCTTGGGTCGCCTTGATACTGTTGAAAAAATCTATTTTGCTGGTGGTGAACCTTTTTTAATGAGTGAGACATATGAGCTTTTAGAAAAGCTCAAAACTAATGGTCAGACAAAAGTTGAGTTGAGCTTTAGTACAAATCTATCGACTCTAAAGTTGAATCATAAAAGTATTCTTGAAAGCTTGAGTACATTTGAAGATATCACCCTATATATGAGTATTGATGACATTGGTAAGCGTGGGGAATATTTTAGAAAAGGTCTTGAGTTAAAAAAATTTGAAAAAAATCTAGCAGAAGTTCGTAAACATTTACCTCATGCTAAATGTGTCGCCGCTATCACTATTAATATCATGAATGTTTCAAATCTTGATAAGATATCAGATTATATCATCAATCAACTGGGCTTTAGTAGTTCGGACTTTCTTTATAACTTTTTAACTGTACCTAAAGAATTAAATGCACAGAATCTACCGAAAGAGAGCCGCAAAGAAATCATTCATCGCTTAGAAAAATTTCAGTCTGAATATGTTCAAGGTTTTCTCAAAACTCTTCCTTTTAATGATGTCGCCATTGCAAAGAAAAACCCCACCCATTATAAGTTCTTAGATCAGGTGATCAATTTTCTAAAGGTTGATGGAGATGAGACTTTATTAAAAGATTTCTTTAGTTATACAGAAGCGATCGATTTAATAAGAGACGAGAACTATGAAGAGCTTTTTCCTGAATTAGTAAGTTTAAAGCATCAAATGCTCTAGTCCTTTAATGATTCCAGCTGTTTAGAGATTATAAGCATTACCTTGTAAATTGCTGCAAATACGTTATTAAAGTAAAAGATAAGGATGAAATTCCTTATTTTACTGGTCATTCCAACTCTTAGTTTTGGCGCTATCTTTGACGGTGACTCTCGTATTGAGTCTCGCCTTGAAGCAAGCCATGAGACCATAAATCTTTCTAAATCTGTTCCAGCTATCTTTAGAAATACCTCACTTAAAAAGCGTAACGATGGCGACTACGATAGTGTTAACTGGAGTCCTGATGATATGGGGTTTTGCGCTGATACAAAATTCGCAGGTCAACCGCATTTAGCGAATTGCTCTGCAAGCTTAATTGCTCCAGATATCATTCTTACCGCCGCCCATTGTGTTAAAGATGTTAAAAAAGGTTGTGGAGATTTTAAAATCGTCTTTGATTATGCTCTGGGTGAGGATCTAAATATTATTAAAAACGAGCAGGTCTATGAATGCGAGAAAGTTCTTTATCATAACTTTGATCCAACAATGCAGGCAGATGATATAGCCTTGGTTAGACTCGATAGGAAAGTTACAGATCGTAAGCCGGTTAAAGTTAGTAAAGAGCTTTTAAAACTGAATGAAGAGCTTACAATGATTGGCTACCCTTTAGGTCTTCCTCAAAAAACAGACGAAGAAGGACGCACAACCAATGTTGATATTATAAATAAATCTTTTAAGCATAATATTGATACCTTCTCTTGTAATTCAGGTGGACCAATCTTTAATAAAAAGGGCGAGCAAGTTGGAGTTCTTGTAAGAGGAACCGGCTCAAATCAAACCGAAAGAGAAGGCGAAAATTGTTTTGATTGGGCTGTGGCCAAAGAGCATGACTACGCTGAGGCCAACTCCTTGGTCCATCTTAAAAAACTTTTAAAATCTTACGGGATTAAGCCGCAATAGGCTTTCTAGCTAGCTTCGAAATAAGAATCACTAAACCACCAGTCACAAACATTTGCAGCGAATAAATGGCCCCGGGAATGGTCATGACTTCATTATTTAAAAATGTTGCAGCAATCATAATAGCTAAGGTGCCATTTTGAATGCCACATTCAAGCACAATTGTTTTAACCTGTGATTTTGGAACACTAATCAATAGTGCCAAAAAGAGTGAAACGAGCATGGTTAAAAGATTCAAGAGAAGCGTCGCTGAACCGCTGACTTCCATATAAGGAATAAAGTTAGCACGCTCTTTAAAAATTGCCGCAAAAACGATCACAATAAATAATCCGACGGATAACTTTGAAAAAATCTTTTCAAGCTTAGCCGATAGGTTCGGTTTCTTTTCATTCAGCAATAAACCCGAAATAACTGGTATAGAAGTAATAATAAAAATACCACCAATACTTTTTAATAATGGTAACTCAACTGCACTAGCTTCAAGAAAGTGATGAAGTGACCAATTAACAATCAGAGGAACGGTTATAACACTGGCAAGACTTGTAACTGCAGTTAGTGCAATTGATAAGGCCACATCTGCGCCACTTAATTTTGCATAAACATTAGAAGTCACTCCGCCAGGACATACAGAGATAATCATGATTCCTACTGCCAGCTCGCCTGAAAGGCCAAAGAAGCTAATAACGGCATAGGCTAGAAGAGGAAGGGTAATGAATTGGCAAAATAAGCCTAAGGCAAATGCTTTTGGTTTTAAAATGACTTGTTTAAAATCATTAGTTGTTAAACCAAGCCCCATTGAAAACATGATGATGGCCAAAGCTATAGGTAGGAAAACCTGCGTAATAATATTCATAAAACCTCATTTATTTAATTCTGATCTAAATGAGTTGTCTTGTCAGGCCTAGTTATCTTCAGAGGCCCTTGGTGGAGTTATCAGTCTTGCTCCACGTCTAAAGGTTAGATACGACCAAGCCCATTGTGAAAATACCATCGCTCTATTTCGCATCCCTATAAGGTAGTAAAGATGAACGAATAACCATGCAAACCAAGCGATTGTGCCACTAAAAGCAATATTTCCAACTTGGACTACAGCTTTCTTTCGACCGATTGTCGCCATTTGCCCTTTATCGAAATATTTAAAAGAAGGACGCTTTTTATTATCAAGATCTGCTTTTATTAATTTTTTAATATACCGACCTTGTTGAATTGCAACTGAGGCGACTCCGGGAAGTATCGTGTCACCCTCTTTAAAGGCTGCCATATCGCCTAACACCAATACACTTGAATCATCTTTTAAAGATAAATCAGAGTTAATCAGCACTCTTCCTTTGTTATCAAGCTCAGTCTTTAAAATTTTAGCAAGAGGAGAGGGAGTTACGCCGGCACTCCAAGCAATAGTACTGGCTTCAATAGAACTATCTTGTAAAACAACTTGGTTCTCATTGATTTGAATCACTTTTGTATTTGTTAAGACGGTGACTCCCATATTTTCTAAATCTTTTTGTGCTTTTTGACTTAATTTAGGTTTAAAGCTTGGAAGAACTCTAGGGCCGGCTTCAATTAAGATAATTTTTGATTCATCTGGATTTATATGTCTAAAATCAGTGCGTAGAACTTGGTGGGCGATTTCGGCAAATGAACCTGCTAGTTCTACTCCCGTAGGCCCTGCTCCAATCAAAACAAAAGTTAAATGCATCCTTTTTTCTGATTCAGTTTTCGCTTTTTCGGCATTCTCATAGGCGACAAATAATCTTCTTCTGATCTCTGTGGCGTCTTCCAAGCCTTTCAAGCCAGGAGCTTTTGCTGCCCAGTCCAGATGACCAAAATAAAAGTTTTTTGCGCCGGCAGCAACAATCAATAGATCATAGCTAAAATTATCTTCATTGGTTTTTACCACTTTTTCTTGGCGATCAATATCAACAACTTCTTCTAGTCTGACTTCAATATGCTTGTCTTTTCTAAATTGCGATCGAATAGGGGATGCAATATCAGCGGGGTTCAACCCTGCCGTAGCAACTTGGTAGAGCAGTGGTTGAAAGAGGTGATAGTTATGTCGATCTAAAATTGTAACAGAAGTTTGCTTAAAGTGGGTTAGACTCTTAGCTGCATTTAATCCACCAAAACCTGCTCCAATAATTACAATTTTCACTTTGAGTAAAGTTCCTTCGCCACAATGTATGTATTTAAATGGGCCTTAATAGAGTCAGCAATGGGCTCAGCATAGCCACCACCCATAGCAATGGCAACAGGGATGCCATACTCTTTACATAAACCTAACACAAGAATATCTCTTTGTTTTAACCCCTCAAAACTTAAAGCAAGATGTCCTAACTTATCGCTAAAAAGTGGATCGACTCCTGCTTGATATAAAATAATTTGAGGTTTAGTCGCTAGCACTTTTGGTAAAGCTTCAGCTAGTTTTGTGAGGTACTCATCATCTTGGCATTGGTTGGGGAGGGCTATATCTAAGTCAGAGTTAACTTTTTTAAAAGGATAGTTTTTTTCACCGTGCATACTGAAAATAAAAACGCCTTGAGAGCCTTGAAGCATCGAGGAATTCCCATCTCCTTGGTGAACATCAAGATCAATAATCGCAAGTTGCGTAATTTTATGCTTTTGTTTTAACACATGTGTTGCCACAGCAAAGTCATTAAAGACGCAAAAACCGCCTCCTTGAGCTCGATGAGCATGATGAGTGCCACCGGATAAATTACCGCCAAATTGATTCTCTAAAGCATATTTACAAGCTGCTACAAAGCCTCCGACAGAGGCACGAGAACGTAGTGGCATTATTGGGGACCACGGAAAACCAATTTTTCGTTGCTCTTTTGCATCAAGCGTTCCATTGATGATGTGATCAACATACTGCTTATCATGTGCAAGATAAAGGTCTTCGATTTCTATTAATGGTGCTTCAAAAATTTGATCACTTGTTAAAATTTGCTGCTTAACAAGTTCTTCTTTTAATATTCGATATTTTTGCATCGGAAATCGATGATTCTCAGGTAAGGGTAGTGTGTATTGATCAGATTGATAAACTCGCATTAGAATTGATGTGTAATAAGGTTTACATTATGGTCAGCTTCAACCTTTTTGATATCAAAAAAAGTTCTGCCAATCTCTAAGCCATCTGATGTTGTAATCAGTACTTTCCATTCACCTATGTCGTAATTACTTTTATAGGCGTAACCACGAAAACCGTCACGCCTTCCACCAGTGATCGTTAAGGGGATGCGATCAGTTCTCATCCAACCTTTTGCACCTTTCAACCACCACTCAAGATAAACAGTGTCAGCAAAGCCACCTGGAGCGAAGATTCGAGTGAAGACGTGAACTTGATCACTTGGTCTCGCTTCAAAGGGTTGACTTTGATCACTCCAAAACTTCCACCAAGGTGAGCTTGTGAAGGTTAGATATCTCGTTTGGCCATCCATCTGAACTTTTTCAACTTTGTGGTAGACACCAATTTTTTTTAAAGAGAGTGGTACAGGTGGAAAAATTCTAAAAACATACATACCTAGAAAAAAAACAGCGAGCGATCCAGCAATAATGATTTGCGGCCTTATCGTAATTTTGTCTTTTCTAATTTTCAGCCATAACGCAATTAAAGCCAGGTAAACAAAAATACCTATGCAAAATGGGATTGTACCCATGTGGCCAAGTAGAGTTGGTGCCAGAATGACTGTAAAACTAATCAGACATGTATGAATAAGAATGGCCGGGATGAGGTCATGCTTTAAAAAAGCCGGTCTAAATTCATTTAGAAGAAGCAAGGCTGACAAAAAGAATAAAAAGATAAGTGAATTAATTAATGAACCTGACTTAAAAAAATACAAAGTGAAGGCGTTTAGAAGCGCTCCAAGAGCGAAGTGAAAGATGTCTTCTTCCCAAACAGATAGTTTTGTAACCAAAGGATGTGAAGGAAGAATTGAAGTTAGAGTTTTTCCTTCTGCACTGATGAGAAAAAATCCAACGGCAACCACTAAGTAGAGGACTTGGCTTACAAGCGTAAGCATATCATCAACCTCTTCAAGCGTTAGAATATCAAAGAGAAATCCTGCCGCAAAAAAGATGAGTGCATGATAGGGTTTTGAAATATGCCAATAGCGAGTAATACTTTTTTTTAGTAATTCCATATACTTAGATCAACTTGTTGTCTTGACTACGCCATTAGGCCGTAGTTTTTACTTGCGTCCTAGAACAGTCTAATTTTTGCCATTATAACATTATTTAGGGAAATCAATGAGACAGTTAATTGTTACAATATTTTTATTGTGTGTAGGCAGTTATGCTAAGGCTAACATAGTATTTCCGTCAGATTTCTTCTTTGGAATTGCTAATGCCCCTGCCCATGTCGAAGATAACTTATCAGATATTTGGACTGATTTCGCCGAACAAGGCGGTGTCGCTGCTTTTAACAATCAAACAGACCCAACAAGACGCTTAGATTTTTGGTCTCATCCAGAAGTTGAACTCGATTTAGCTAAAGAGCTTGGTGTTCAGGTTTTTCGTATCGGCGTTGATTGGCAACGATTACAACCAAAACCTGGAGGGGAGCTCGATGTTAATGCCCTTCTACATTACCGAAAAATACTTGAGATGATTCATGCTCGTGGGATGAAAGTCATGTTAACGCTTTTTCATCATAGTGAGCCACGATGGACCTTTAATCGCGGTAGCTGGTCTGATGAGGCGATGAGTGATGATTTTGTATACTTCGCACAAGAAGTAGTTAGTTTTCTCCATGATAAAGTTGATTATTTGATTACTTTTAATGAAGCCCAAGTTTATGTTTTACTGACACAAGTGGCAGGAGTCTGGCCTTATAATGGAAGTCCTAAGGGACTTAGACTTTTTGATTTTGGTCCTTTCAAAGGCGCTTATACTCGCTCTCTTAAAAATATTGCTGATGCTCATAATCGTGTTTTTAATTGGATAAAAAAGAATAATTATAAGATGTCTGTTAGTGTGGCCCATAATGTTTCTTATCATAAAGGTAGCTCTTTGGTTTATTCTCCTTTTGCAGCCTTTTCACGCAAAAGAATGAATTATTTTTTCATCGACTTAATAAAAGATAGTCTCGATTTTCTCGGTATTAATTATTATGGAATTGAAGTTGTAAAAGGCGCTGGTGTTACCATAAGTGATAAATATGAATATAGCGACTCTGGACGTGGAGTTTCACCATTAGGTTTTTATAAAACATTAAAGTCGATGCATCATCGCTATAAGTTGCCGATGATTATCACCGAGAATGGTGTGGCAGATAGTGGTGATTGGTTAAGGCCAGCATATTTAGTTGAGCATCTCAAGGCCTTAAAACAAGTCATGTTAGAAGGTGTTAAAGTTCTAGGTTATGTTCATTGGACTCTTTCTGATAATTGGGAATGGGCAGATGGTTATTGTCCTAAATTTGGTTTAGTTGCCGTTGATCGAGATAATGATCTTAAGCGCATTAAAAGAGATTCATTTTATTTCTATCAGTCTATTATTAAAAATAATTCTATAACGCATGAGCAAGCTGATCATGCTTGGAGCTTGGTGACTAAGCGAACTGGTGTAGAGCGTGACTTTTGTCGCTCTAGCGATGGAGTAAGTGCGTTAGACGAGCCAATACTTATTCCTGCAAAAAATATTGATTGGCGTTTTCACATCAAACCTTAATCACATCTTAACGATTCTTTTGCTTTTTAATTTGGCAAGATGAGCACATGATTAAATATGAATTTCATTTTGACTTAGCGAAGACCCAATCAAGAGATTATCAGCTCTATTTAGCTTCAGAGCTGCGTCGAATTTCAAGTATGTGCTACGGTCATCAGCCGGACTTTAGATTTTTTAAAGGCGACTGGACAGGTCTAGTAATGATGCTGGCTAAACAAGAAGAAGAAATCATTGGCTTTAGCTTTGCTAACATGTTCGAAGATAGTCTAAATATCACAGCTTGTGTACATCCTGATTTTGATCAAGAAAACCTTGAATATCGGCTTATTAAAAGTCTAAAATTTAGTCGCCAATGGCGCTTACTTTGGCGACGCTCAAAAATACCAGCTGCGCTACTGCCTTCTCGTCTGCTAAACTGATGAGATGTTAAGGTTAAACGAAATAGAGGCGCTAGAAGAGTTAGCAGCTTTTCAATGTGATCTCATTCAAGTTCAAGACATCGCTCATATCGACACTAATGGAACAAACCTTCCTATCAAATCTTTTATTATTGGATCTAAAGATCCAACCACGCCATCTTTTGGTTTATTTGGTGGAGTGCATGGACTAGAACGTATTGGTAGCCAAGTCGCGATTGCCTTTTTAAGAAGTTTGTTCGAACAGCTAAAATGGGATCGAGAGTTAGTCGAAAACTTTTCTCAATATAGATTAGTTAGTATCCCAGTTATAAATCCTGGTGGAATTGCTTTAAGAATGAGAAGTAATCCAAATCATGTAGATTTAATGAGAAATTCTCCGGTAGAAGCTAGTGAGGGTACAATCCCATTTTTATCTGGACACCGATTTAGCAAAGCTTTGCCATGGCATCGCGGTACTAAGGGCGTTCTTGAGCCAGAAAATGAAGCGGTAATAAACTTTGTGAAAAAACAAATGTTCCCCTCAAAACGATGTGTGAGTCTAGATCTGCATTCTGGATTTGGAATGAAGGATCGCCTATGGTGGCCCTACGCTAAATGCCATGAACCATTTCCATTTATTGCTCAAACTCTCAAACTTAAAGAGCTATTGGATACAAGTTACCCTCATCATATTTATAAAATGGAGCCGCAAGCTGAGAGCTATCTCACCCACGGCGATTTATGGGATCATTTACTAGATATTCACGAAGAAACAACTCAAAATAGTGTTTATATTCCTTTGACACTTGAAATGGGTTCTTGGAATTGGGTTCGAAAAAATCCCATGCAATTTTTTACTAAAGAAGGATTATTCTCACCAGTAAAAAGTCATCGCCAAGCTAGAGTTATGCGTAGACACCTTTTGCTTCTTGATTTTTTATTTCGCGCGGTAAGAAACCATCATAGCTGGAGCTAACTATTTGGTGTGAGATTTCAGCAAGCTCAGTAGTGCTTCCAGTCGCTTTAACTTCAGGGTGATATTTCACTGTAATATCTATTCTTTTATGAATGAGAACGCGCCAAAGGTGAGGTAAGAAATCCATATCACCGTACCAACAAACATCATCTCTGTTACCCAACGAAACTCTTTCACCATCGATACGTTCATAATTAATGGTCATAGGAATGATGGGCACATGAGCATCAATCGCTGCTTGAAATAGGGGTCTTTTAAATCGAATGACACGATCACCATTTGTACTTGTAGCTTCTGGGAAAATTGTTACATTGGTTCCAAATCTTAGAGAGTCAGAAACTTCGGCAATCTCTTTTGAAAGATTCTCACGACTTCTTCGTTCAACGAAAACACAGCCAGCCATCTGACAGATTTGTCCTAAAACTGGAGTCTCTTTAATCTCAACTGAGGTGACAAAGCAGCTTGGTCGAAGTGATGAATGAACGATAACATCTAAATAGGAAAGATGATTGCCAACCATTAAGGCAGAATTAATCTTACTAAGTGTTCCTATCGAGTAAACTTTTAGTCCCATAAAACTGCAAGTAAATCTGGCAAATCTTGAGACTAGTCTTGTCAGCATCTTTCTGCGATCTAATTCATCTCTAATTACTAACAAGACAACAAATGCCGAAATGAAATAGCAGGTAAGAGTCGAAGCAAAAAGTAGCAGCTTTAAAAGTGCGATGAAATTTCTCAAAATCATTCCTCTTATATTAGGTGAGGAAAATAACGACGCTTATATGATGAGCTAACATCATTAAGATCTAGGACCGTAAACCAGTCAAAGCAATCAAAGTCAGCATCAAAAGCAGGAGTGCCGTGAACCTTTGCGCCTGCCATAAAATAGCTGGCTAACAGAGGAGGCAAAGATGCTGCCATTGGCTCTCCAAAAGCTTTACCCAGTTTTGGGTGAGTATATTTATCGATAGGGCGAATTTTAAGATTGTCGTGATAGCGACCTTTTTCACTCATTTGCTGCATCAGCCCTGCCATCTCTTTAGGATTGACAGTAAAAATTGAGCTACAGCCAAATAAATACTGTGCTCCAGTAAGCTCTTGGTATTTACCAATCCCTTTCCATAAAAGATCAATCACTGCACCATTTCGATGGTTTTCTGTAATACAAGCTCTACCAAGTTCAAGTTTTTTGCCTGGAAGTTTTTTAAAGTTATCAAGCTTAAACTCTGAGTCAGAGTAAAAATTAGGTCCAAAAATTAAGCGATATGTCCCAACAACATTCTTTCCTTCATTATCGATGATAAGCAAATGATCACAATGACTATCGATGTGATCAACATCAATTTGGGTTTCATCGCCTTTAAAGACCAGATGTCTTAAATGGAAAAGCTTAATTAACTCGTCCATGTTGTCAGCAGTTTTAAGCGTATATTTATTTGTTTCAATATTAACTTTATAATGGGGGCGATAGCGCATGAAACGAGGGGAGAGTTTAATTTTCCAATCACCAATGATTCTAGAAACATCTTCGAGACTGGTTAATTTGAAATCCAAATTAAGATTAAGCATTTCTCTCTCCCAAGGCGCTAATAAAGTCACAAAGCGCATTCGAGCGTGTTTCAAGGCTAGATATTAAGATTGATTCATCCATAGTATGCATGCCTCGCGCTATAGGACCTAGGCCATCGAGCACACCTTTTATGGCATGATGAAAGTGATTGGCATCACTTGCACCACCAGTCGCCAAGCAGGCATACTTTTTATCTTCTTGTTTTTGAATTGACTCAAGCGCCAATTCATAAAACCAATTAGGGCCTTTCTTCTCTAGTGCGGGACAATCGTCTAATATTACAGTTTCGTAGCTAATTTTTTTATTGGTGACATGACATGTAATATTTCCATGTCTAAGCTCATTTTCAATCATGGAGTTAATTAAAGCCAGATCGTCTTGAGTTGAAAATCTAGCGTCAATTTTTAACTCTGCTTGATCAGGAATGGCGTTAACGATACCTGGCGAAACTTTAATGTCTGTAGCATTCACTCGACGTTTTTTTGAGTCATCGTTATAAGGAATAAGCTTGGAGATTAGCTGAGCAACTGCGTGTACAGGATTCGCATGGGGCTCGTTAAAGCGACCAGCGTGAGCTCCAATTCCTTTTGCCTTAATGTGATACCAACGATTACCGCATCTAGAATGTATGAGGTCACCACTAGCAAGTGCTGGTTCAAGACCTAAGACCCAGTCTGTCTTTTGAGATAGATCCTTGAAGAGTTCGTGAAAACCGTTTGATCCTGACTCTTCATTAGGGCTTATCACAAAGCGCAGAGGAAGATTTTGTATTTTTTCTTTGCCAAGTTTTTCTAGAGCGCGAAGTCCAACCATGACTCCGCCTTTGTTATCACCGACACCAACGGCATTGGCCCATTCTTGATTTATTTCGATAGCTCCGCCACCAACGAGTGCTGTGTCGACATGCCCAACTAACGTAATGCCTGGCTGAGTTAATGCCAAGGGTGTAGATGCGACTAAGACATTGAGACCATCTGACTCAAAATACTCAATGGTGAACCCAAGACTTTGTAGCTCTTCAGCTACTAGCTGTTGGAGTAAAAAAATATTTTCTTTGAAGCTAATGTGGGTTGGAATTATGACCCATTTATTCAGACGCGAAATCGTTTCAGCAATCTGCTTTTGAGCCAGGATCGGAGTCTGTGAGACTTCAGTTATTTCCACATAGATATTGAATCATTTCATTTTATAATTGTCGTCAGAGTAGGCTGATTATTTCATTAGGAATATGTTAGGGTCTTTGTAATGCCGAGTACTTAATTGTGACTTCCTGCGACAACCAATTCTTATTTTTTGCGATTTCAAAAAACTTATCACAATAAAGAGTAGGATTACCTTTTGGAAAATCACCTTTTCCAAGTCTGTAATTAACACAAGTTTCAGCGTAGAAACTGATGTATTCTGGAATATGTTGAAACAAAAAGTTTGCAACAGTATCGCGCTTTAAAATATTTCCCGAATCAAATAAAGCATCAGGAAGGGGGTCAAGTTTTGCTAGACGGGACAATAGAGATTTACGTCTTTCAAAGTCTTGAGAAATTTGTCTTAGCATTGACCATGCTAAATTGAACGTCTTCCCAACAGAAGGACTATCTAATAGGTAAGTGGTGAGATAAAGATCTTCATCGCTGTAAGAGATAAATTTAAATGCTTTTAAGATGCGATAAGAAATATTCTTTAGTTCTTGGTTGGAACTTAAAATGCCTCTCTCAAACAGAGGCTTCATCGTCTCAATACAATAGGGGTTAACAATCTCTGTGACGATTTGTGAAACTTCAGCTGAGTCTTCGACCGAAATAATCTTTGGTGCTATTGAGTTTAAAACCCATCCTTGAATGAAATCTTTTCTACAATAAAATTTTGCTACATCGTCTTTAAGCGCAAGAGAAATATAGGGACTGATGTCGGCTTTAGGATCATATATTGAGAGCACTTCTGCCAATAACGTTCCATTATCTAAATTCTTTCTTCCGATATCCCAAGACTCTTTAGCCTGGGCACGACAAGTTTTATGTTGTTTGGAATAACAGTCTTTCACATAATCGAGCAAATACACTTCACGCTTTGTGTGAAAGAAAGCATCTTCTCTTAATTCAGGCCAATCACTTATAAATTGTACATATTGAAAAGTCTGTCGATCGAAGTCCTTTTTAGACTTTAAATGAACCATATAGTCTGTCGCCATATGACTGAGCATTTCGCTCCAGATCTTTGATCTTTGACTTGGTCTTATGTCTCTGGCGTGATCAAGGAACTCTTTGTAGGCCTTTTGTACTTCAAGGGCTTGTAAGTCTTCGAAATTATAGGTGTTTGCCAAGCCTGTTTTAGCAAAAAGCATGACCATGAAAATAGAAAGACAACGAAAGTATTTCACTCCTAAATTATAGAAAATACGTAGGACCTCCGTCAATAAAACTAAATATCCGCGCACTTTTGTCCGATAAGAACTCATAACAGGAGTCCGTTGTGGCAAGTAGTGGGGCAAAAAAGTACGACGTTTCAAAAAAGGAAGAAGCTTTTCTTTATGAAATGGAGGTCCGCGAACAAAAAATGCTACTTATCAAAGAGCATGAGATTCGCCGTGAGAAGTATTTAACTTATCTTGCTGAGAAAAAAGAAGAAAGAAAACTACGTTGGTGGCAAAAAGCATTTTTAGGAACAATTATTTTCTCGTTTGTCTTTTGCTTGATCATGTTGGCCTTCTCATTTGATCCAACGGCATCGAACTGGGTTCACCGTCTTATGGGTACAATTTTAAGCCTTAAATTATAATTGGCACAATCTGCCTGTCACACTGGTCCTACATAAAATTGGGCACAATAGAAGGGTAGGATTATCGGGAGTTACGCCATGCTTTTAAAACTTAAAAGTTTAATTATCATTTTGCCAATCGTGCTTCAAGTTCATGCCGCAAGTCTTGCAGCTGCCGAAGGTGATTGTGCTGATTGTAATGGAACTCTTGAAGCTGATACTGGCGTTGGATCGAATAATCTTCAGGTCATTTCTAATGTCACAAGAGTTGTTGCGGGAGCAAGTATTTCCAAAGATGACCAAGCACTTTTATGTAGAGATTTTAAAATGAAAGGAATCGCTGGGCTTAAAGAGTCAGCAGAATACCTAGGCCATAACATACATGAAGTTTATAATCAGATCATTTGTGACGATAGAACGAACTCCGACTTACTTAAATACAGAACTACAATTTCAGATGGAAGAGCAGATCTAATGTCTTTTGCTCGTTATTATATTAGAGAACATAACGATCCAGAAGGATTAAAGAAAATTTTGAACACTGTCGTTAATAATCCATCAAAACCAAGTGGAACGCTATTAGATTTTATCGATTTTTATGCAGATAACCCTCGCTTAAGTGAACAAGAAAAAATTGATTTTGCAGCCTATGAAGTAACAATAAGAAGATTTGGCGGTAAGCGCCAGTCGGAGCTTTGAATATGATAAAAAGATTAGGATTATCTTTTTTACTTTTATCTTTTAATCTCTATGGCGCAACAGATTGTGTTGATTGTGGCAACCATATTGAAGGCTTTCCTTCAATAGCTTCATTAGAGCAAGCTTCTTGTACTGACTGTAAGTGTTATACCGAAACTCATGCTGATACCATTGAAAGCTTGGTAGGTGAAAGAGCAACGGCAGCAAAATTAAAACTTAAAGAAAATATTAATAATTCCAATGAAAGCTTGGTAAAAAAACTAGCGGCTTTTAATAAATTTTTTCAAAACACAAAAGGTTTTGATCAAACTGATGTCGGCAGTGAATTAAAGGGTTGTCAGTTAGATCAAGTTAAAAAGAGTATTGGCGACTGTGCCTCAGCAAAAGATGGAAGTGAGCATTTAAAACAAGTGTTTGGTGTTGACTCAATTGATAAATATCTTGGAAACTTGGCTAAAACATTTACTGATGAAGAAAAGTCAGTTGGTAATTCATGTTTGAAAAATTTAGATTTAAGCGAATTAAATTCTAAAATGCTCCTAATGTCAGAACTAAAAGCAGTGATGCCTCTCATTGTAAAACATAAGCAAACAATTTTATCAAAGTTGGGTGATCAGACGACATTATTAAATTTTGATCCAGGTCAAAATGAAGACATAATTAAAATTAAAGATCTTTTAATTGAGATTTCCTCTATAAGTGAAACCGTGCCAGTTTTATTAAACTCTGATGCTTTTAAAAAATTAATTACTGATTCAGAAATGTTTATGGCTAACCCAGGAAAGTTGTTGTCATATTTTGAAAATGATGTTTATGAGCAATTTCCAAAAACAATTAAGCTCGCCTTAAATAATGCTAAAGAATTATGTAAAGAATTTATCTCTGGAATTTCAAAGGTGGCTTGTTCTGGCGATGATATAGCTTTTGTAGATAGTGCTAAACTATTTAATAATTTTAATTACTTTCCAGCTGATCACCAAAATGGATTTGATACTCTATTTGCAGATGATACAGGCTTAGAAATAATTGAATCTAATTATGTTTCACACTTATATTGGTGTGCGAGCACAAGTTGTGAACGCTCAGAAATTGATCTTCCTTTATGTAAAAAAGTTGACAAAGCCAAGAAGTTAAAATCAAAAATTCAAGAGATTTTAGCTGAAGATAAATTAAATAAAACTAAAGAAGAATCAATTCCTTCGTTTGATCCAAATTCACTATGTAAACTCGCTGACTGCCAAGGTAATCAAACGCAAATGAATGCCTGCTATGAAGGTGTGAAAAGTGAATTAGGCGAAGATGCAGATGCAATTTTATTATCTTATTCAAGAGTGTCTAATTCGTCAGGACAGTCTTCAACTCAGCCAGGTGCAAATTATACTCCAGCGCAGACACCGTTTGCTCAGCAATTTTTAGGCTCTTATTCTTCATCGCCAGCTTCTGTTGCAACGCCAAGTCAGTCCGCTTCAGCTGCTCCAGTGCCTAACGATCCTTCTGTTGGAGAATCGAGCACTACTGGTTCTAGTTCGGGTAATGGTCAGTTAAGTTCATCTTCTTCATCGAACTCATCTAGCAGTCGTGTTGTGACTGCTAATCAAGCGTTTCAACAATTCATGAATCAGCGTTTTGATTCATTAGGCTCGTCTGCTTCTAGTTATCCAAAAACTCAGACGACACCAAATAATGCAGTTTCTACAGGTATTCGTATTGGCTCAAATGAGTCGATGTCACCATCTGAAAGGCGAGCATTAGATTCAATGAATAGAGCATCAGAGACGATTGAAGAGCTAAGAGAAAGTTATAGAAGTAGTGCTCTTGATCGTATGCAAAGCCTGGTTGAACAAGCAGCGACGACCTCAAGAAATCGAACATTCGATAGCGCTTCTGTTTCAAATTCTAATACGGCATCAAACTCAACAGTATCAAGACCACGTACTAACTCATCAACTCAAAACCCTAATGTTGCGCAAACGAATAACGTTAGTCCTCAGAGCATTCCAACAAATACAACTGACCAAACCATTGGTGGCATTAATTCTAATGGTCAAAATCAAACAACTAATGGACGTGGAGTAGCGAGTACTCAAGGTGCAGCAGGCTCAACTTCAACTAGCACCCCTAGAATTGAAACAAATAATCAAGGCCAACAAACGTTGAATGTTAACTTTACTGAACTTCCAACTATCAGCCCCGCTAAAGTTCGTGATGAGGGTGTTGATACGACCAAAAACTTTAATATTGCTGTTCGTGTCGATAGGGAAGTTTTCCTTGTCGAAGTGAGACCAACCTTTGTTGCTGGGCGAAGAATTTTAGAGCCAATGCTGGATAATTTAAGCTCAGGACTTAAGGCAGAAGTGTTAAAAAGTCCGTTATTTGAAGATTACCGTCAATATCTTTTAGGTAACTTAGTAAGCAACTGATTTTACTCATGATTCTCCCTTTACCTCTTATACAAATCGCCGTATTTTAAGCGCCTTATAGCAGAGTATATACACTCTTTTTTATTCGAGGCGTCGTTATGACTGAGAATCCTCCTACGGGAACATCTTTATCCCAGCGCGGAATTTTTCCTAATCTTGAACAGTATTCTTTAAGCAATGATTGGAACTTGATCGTTGAAGAAACTTTTAGTGATCTTTTTAATGATGGTAAAAATTTAAACGCCCAAATCAAGACTCAAATTGAAAGCTGGACGAGATTATTGCCAGGTCGAAATGATCGAAGACAGATTATCATTCAATCAACACCTTTTTTAATGGGTGTTTTTGATAAAGAGAAAACAGTTCGCCTTTATTCTCCTAGACTGTCTCAAGAACTCTTTTTGATTCAAGAGTATCAAAAATTAGAAGAATCAGATTTGAATCTGCCAGAGTTTATCTCTTTCAAAGACCATGTTGAAAAAGTGGCATCATTATCAGCAGTGGATTTTCCTTCAGAAATCCAAGTTATCACGGCAAGAAAAAATCTGGTTGATCTTTTAAACGATCCGGCAAACCGCGAAATTGAAGATCAAATGAGCGCGACTATCGAGCGTTTGCTTGCCAGACTTAATGAATATAGACCAACTTTATTCGAACGAGTTTCTGACTTTGGATTAAGCTTAACGGCAAAGTTCGCTTTAATTAGAATTCACCTTCTAAAATTCTTGGCCATTTTACCTTCACTCGATCACGATAGCGCTGGTCATGAAGTTAAAAGAATCTTACTCGAAAGTCTACGTCGCCTCAGAGAAGATTCTAAAGAAGCTAAAAAAACTAAAAAGAAAGGCCAGCTTCGTGCCCTTCCCAATTTTTATATTTCATTATTTAATATCGTTCGCATCGTTGCCTCAATTTTTCCAGCTGGACTTTTGACCTCTATCGTTCGTACTGCCGTACGTTTTATGGCGAAACGATTCATTGCAGGTGAAACAATTGAGACGGCTTCAGCTGCTATCTCTTCACTTTCAAAAACAAAACGTGACGTTACTCTTGACCAATTAGGCGAACTGGTTGTTTCTGAAAAAGAAGCCGATCACTATATGAATGAAGTTTTAAAACTTGTTCGCGGTTTTGATCTTCACGTTAAAAAAGGTGAGAAGAATGGCTCGGGCATTCAACGCGCCCATGTTTCGATTAAAGTCTCT
This sequence comes from uncultured Halobacteriovorax sp., assembly GCA_964352405.1. Classification (GTDB taxonomy): domain Bacteria; phylum Bdellovibrionota; class Bacteriovoracia; order Bacteriovoracales; family Bacteriovoracaceae; genus UBA4207. Next base: position 6,260 of record CAYGRY010000010.1, on the reverse strand, counting down.
GCTCTTGCTTCAGACTTTAAACCTGAAGCTTTTGATTTTACCTATAATCTAGTGGCGCCACGACTTTCAAAAATTTTAACGACGGCCAAAGAATGCGATGTTTTCATTAACATCGATGCTGAACATTATCATTATCGAGATGTTGTTTTTAAAATTTGGAAAAAAGTTTTACTTGATACACCTGAACTAAAAGATTTTGCCGGGACAGGGATTGTTGTTCAGGCTTATCTTAGAGACGCCAGTGACCATTTAGAAGATATTATTGAACTGGCGAAGCTTAGAGGCTTAATCATGCCTGTAAGACTTGTTAAAGGTGCTTATTGGGATGCTGAGACTGTAGAGGCGCAAGCCCATGGTCATAATGCTCCAGAGTTTTTAAACAAAGAAGAAACAGATATTCATTTTAGACAAATTATTTGGAAAATCTTTGCTTCACATCCTCATTTACAGCTTTGTTTGGCTTCACATAACTTTGCCGATCATGCCTATGCTGAGGTTCTACGTAAAAAGCATTTTGCAACAACACCAGAGATTGAGCATCAATGTCTTCATATGACTTATGAGGCGCTCTCTTGTGCCATGGCCAAACTTGGTTGGGTGGTTAGAAATTATGTACCAATTGGTTCATTAATCGTAGGAATGGCTTATCTCGTTCGCCGTATTATGGAAAACTCGTCACAAGTTGGTGTGTTAACTATTATGCGCTCGCACAAAAAACAGCTCTCACTTGTTTCACCAATTGATATTCATAAAGAAAAAATTGAAAAGGGTGAACTTGTTCGTGATGTCGTTCAAGAAGCTTTGACAGACAAATTTTGTAATATTGCCAATGTTCGCCAGTACCTAGAAAAAGAAAAAAATCCGATAACTCCATTCATAACTTCAAAGCCAACTCCTAAAATATATTCAAATAAGTTTTTGGCTTCAGGTTCTAGCGAAACTATTGTCAGCAGTTCTGACCCTTCTATTGAAGTGGGAAAGATCCTTTTTGCTGGACCAAGTGATGCTGATAAGGCGGTCGAAACGGCTTTTGCGGCTTATTCAAGAGGTGATTGGGCCCAAGGATCGTGGCATGCTCGTTCGGCTTGTTTGGTAAAAGCAGCAAACATCATGCTGGCAAGAAGAGCCGAGCTGACTGGCTTAATCGTTTATGAAGCCGGTAAAACTCCTGTTGAAGCCTTAGGTGATGTAGACGAAGCGATTGATTTTCTTAACTTCTATGCCAGAGAAGAACGTAAAGTTCACCGTCACGCTGATATGGGAAGTCGTGGTGTTGTCGTAGCCATTACTCCTTGGAACTTTCCAGTAGCCATTCCATGCGGAATGATAGCGGCTCCACTCGTTACTGGTAATACGGTTATCTTAAAGTCTGCTGAACAGACTCCACTTATCGCCCAGGCCCTAGTTGATATTTTGCATGAAGCGGGAATTCCTGAAGATGTATTAATACACTTACCAGGTCTTGGAGAAACAGTAGGGGATCGCCTAGTTAAAAATGAAAAAGTCGGCACCGTTGTCTTTACTGGCTCAAAAAATGTCGGTGTCATGATTTCGAAAAACATGGCAGGACGAGTTGTTGAAAATCCACTTACTGGTCAAAAGTATTTAGCCGCTGCCATTACTGAAATGGGTGGAAAGAATGCTCTAATCGTCACTGAAAATGCTGAACTAGATGAGACTGTCTCTGGCATTCTTTATTCGGCTTTTGGACATGCTGGTCAAAAATGTTCTGCCTGCTCAAGAGTTCTTGTCGCCAACGCGGTTAAAGAGAGACTCATTGAACGTTTAGGAGAAGCTGTCGCTGATCTTCAAGTTGGGCAAGCTTTTGATTGGTCGACTTTTGTTAATCCCGTTATAACCAAAGAAGACCAAACTCGTCTTAGAGAGCAAGTAAAGCAAGCTATAGAAGAAGCTAAAAATTACGGCGGCAAAGTTATTATTGATCGCTCTAACGAAGAACTTCCCGGTTACTGTGTCGGTCCAGTTGTTATTGAGCTTCCATTTGATCGCGCCATGAATGATGAAAGTTTTGCAAAAACTGAATTATTTGGACCCGTTCTTCATGTCATCGGTTACGAAACTCGCGAGCAAGCGCTTCGTTTATTTAATAGTACTGACTACGCCTTAACAGGTGGTATTTTTAGTCAATCACAAGATCATATTGATTTCTATACTTCAAAAATGGAAAGCGGAAATCTTTATATTAACAGAGCGATTACTGGTGCTCGTGTTGCGATTGAACCATTTGGTGGCTTTAAGCTTTCTGGTTCTGGTCCAAAAGCTGGCTCACGCCATTACGTTCCAAGGTTTCACTTACCAATCAATAGTGGTGGGATTTTAGAGGAAAACGCAATCGTCGATGAAGGAACTGATTATGATTTTCCTGTTTGTGTTCCGTCAGGCTTAAAAGTTTATCGTCGTAAAGAAAAAGTCACTCGTGGAGTGAAGGCCTTTTTACATCAATTTGAATCTCTAACAGGTGAAATTCGAGGAGAAGTCAAAGATACGTTAAATAAATTCTCTGAGTGGAATGATAAGTTTTTGATTAACTATCTTGTTCACGATCGACCGAATCGTAAAATTCCTGGTCAGCTTAGTTTTGATAACCATCGTCTACCTGCTCAGACGGCGCTACTTGTCTCTTTTAGTAAGCGTCCAGATCTAAGAACATGGCTTCAATTCTTTGGTGCACTTTACGTTGGTACCGGTGTGAGTATCGTCTGTCGTTCTCAGGAATCCTACGCCCTATGGTCTAGATTGATTTCTCTTTTACATGGCTCAGGTATTTCAAAGCATAATGTTGATGCTTACTACGTGAATGAAGAGAGACTTTTAAAGACTCTTAAAACTCTGCCTTTTGGTGTGATTATGGTTGATGGCACACTTGAACAAGTTGCTTGGGTATCAAAACATAGTGCCGCTAATATTCAAGGGCAAATGATTCATATTCTTTCACCTTATGATTCAAGTGCGACAGGAAATGTTAAAGGATTTTTGCGACCTTTTATTCGTCCACGCTCATTTGCTGTTAATATTATGAGGCATGGTGCACCTTTAGATATTGAGGTTTAAAAAATGCTCTTAAATAACAAACGAATCGCTTTTTTAGGTTGTGGAAATATGGTTCAGGCCCTATTTCCAAATTGGAATAAGCTCGATCCTACGGCGCAGTTTTTTACTTATACACCTTCTGAAACAAAAGCCTTAGAGTTTGCCCACGCTATTGGTGGTAAAGCCGTTAAAAGCCTTTTCGATCTTCCACCATGTGATATCTATGTTTTTGGCTTTAAACCTCAAACCCTTCATAAAGTGTTTGAAGATTTTAAACCAACTAATAAAGATGCTATTGGTGTTTCTCTATTAGCCGCCGTCACATTCAATGAACTTGAAGAAGCTAGTGGTTTAAAAAATCTTTATCGATTAATGCCAAATACACCTTCGCTTGTAGGCGAGGGAATGATGGGGGTTTGCTCACAGAATATTCCTGACCATGCCAAAGCTTATTTTGATCATGTCTTTGCTGGACTATCAAATACCATTGAACTTGATACAGAAGAAGCTCTTGATATTATCACCCCATATTCTGGTTCAGGTCCCGCCTACTTTTTTGAAATCGCTAGAATTATGGCACACGATTGCATTGAAAGAGGAATAGAGCCACAACTTGCGCGAAAACTCGTGGCTCAAACTCTACTAGGGGCAGGGAAGATGCTTGTAGAAGCCTCTGAGCCACCGGCCAAACTTAGAGATAACGTAACTTCTAAAGGCGGTGTAACTGCTGCCGTTCTAAACAGCCTTAAAGACCAAGGTCTAGAAAAAATATTTGTTGAAGCGATCAGCGCAGGTCATAATCGTCTAAGTGAATTAAAAAAGAACAGTAAGGTATAACAATGATTCCAAGCCCATTAAAAGACACTATGTATTTACGCCTCTTTGGATTTTTGAAAATCCCAATGCTGTTTTGGCTTAGACCAAGTGTGATGGAAATCAATCAAACAACTTGTAAGGTGAAGATTCCTCTTGGACGTCGTCAAAAAAATCATCTTAACTCAATGTACTTCGGAGTTCTTGCTGCAGGTGCGGATTGCGCTGGTGGACTAGTGGCTATGCAAGCGATTCGCGATTCAGGAAAAAATGTAAGTCTTTCTTTTAAGGACTTTCATGCTGATTTTTTAAAACGAGCTGAAGGTGATACTGTTTTTACTAATAATCAAGGTAAAGAAGTTAGAGATTTTGTGGCTCAAGTTATTGAATCAGGAGAGCGTGAAAACTTTCCAGTAAAAATCACTGCAACTTGTCCAAGTAAACTTGGTGATGAGCCTGTCGCTGAATTTATTTTAACATTGTCGCTTAAAAGAAAAGATTAAGCCGGATTTTCTGAATTGATGTAAACCGTTTGCACATCAAATTTTGAAGCGATAAGCTTTTCAAGATTTTGCACTCCAAAAACTTCAGTGGCATGGTGTCCACCAGCAAACATATGAAGCTCCGATTCTCTGGCTTCATTCCAGTCATGTTCACTCATCTCACCAGTAATATAAGCATCGAGTCCATCGTCTAAGGCCATCGTCCATTTGGAGTTGGCTCCACCGGTAATGATTCCTAAACTTTGAATTGATCCATTACTTTCTGGACAAGCATGTAAGACGGAGTGGGAAAGAACTTTTTCCAAAGTCTTAGCAAAGTCTTTCGAACTTTGGCTTTTTGGCAGCTCGCCTTTAACGCCAAGATAACTACCTTTTTCTAAAGCAAAGGGTTCGATATTTTCCATACCTAAAGCATGAGCAAGGCCAGCAGCATTTCCATACTTAAGGTGACCATCAAGAGGTAAGTGGTAACCAAAAAGGTTGATGTCATGACGAATCAGTGGAACGACTCTTTTTGCAAAAGGGCCAGTGATTGTTCTGGTTCCGTGAAAACGCCAAAAGAGGCCGTGGTGAACAATCAAGGCATCGGCTTTTTCTTTTACTGCTTGAGCAATAGAATCTTTAGTGGCCGAAACTGCAAAAGCGATTTTTTGAATTTCATCTTTGCCTTCAATTTGGAGACCATTAGGGCCGTAATCTTGATAGCGAGATGGCTCAAGCGTTTCATTTAAAAATTGTTCAAGTTCATCTCTAGTCATGATTAAAATACAGGAGGTGAGTCATCGCCCTCAGGGCTTTCAAATGGAAAGCGGTCATCAAGATTGGCCGGATTCTTAATCGTGTTTCTTTGTTTTTCAACACTGGTCTTAAGTTTCGCGACAGTCGTCTTAAGTTCTTCATGATAAGGCGCGATTTCAAGCGCAATTTCAAATTGCTCAAGCGCTTTCATAATATCTTTTTTGGCCAAGTAGGCTCGACCGGCATTGATATAAGGGTATTCTTTGTTTTGATTTAAAGATGCCTTCTTGGCTAGCTCAAACCATTTTAAGGCTTCACTTGATTGGCCTTCATTCAATAAGTAAGTGCCTAGATCATTATATGGAGGGCCATAATCTGGGTCTAGCTTAATCGCACGAAGGCATAAGCCCTTAGCTTTTTCGACTTGATTGAGTTGAGATAATGCCCAGCCCATCAAAGTGAGTACTTCTGCCGTCTCTTTAAGTTCGGCCGCTTTTTCAAACGCTGTAAAAGCATCTTGTGGTTTCTTTTGAAAGATCGCTTCGTGACCTTTTTGAATCCATTCACGGTGACGTTGCTCACGCTTAACGTTTAATGATGAAATGGAAACATTATTTGAAGCTTGTGACTCAATCATCTGTTCGATCGTGGTCCAAGCTAATTCATGACGAGACAGTCCTCCCTCATCAATCTCAACTACCTGAATCATTCCAAGTCTTGGAAGAGGAATATCAGATTCTGAAATATCGAGGCAAAAACGGTGAAGGTCATAGCCGATACTTAGAGCAAAATTGATAAGTCCAACGGTACATTCAGCTGTTGAACGAGTTGGCACCAATCGCCAAAATGGCACTAGCGTTTGCTCGATGGCGTAGAACTTTTCAAGTAAGTTATCTAATGTTGTTTGTTGTAGCGGTTGCTGTTCGGTCGCAAAGAAGTCTTCACGTAACCAATTTGTCGCAAGCCAAGCATCTAGATCAAATTCAAGCTCAGCAAGTAGAGCATTGAGTTCTTGAAACGCAGCGACGCCTTCAATTTGCTTTAATGCAAAAATCACGCGCTCAAAATAGCGACAAGCTGAATAAAGTTCTCCCTGCAGTACAGGGCCTATATTGTTTAAATTTTGATTCATCAACCAATCCTTAAGTTGAGTGC
>CAYGRY010000009.1:0-53678 GCA_964352405.1 uncultured Halobacteriovorax sp. | reverse complement strand
AATTGTGATTTTTAAGTAGTCGAACGCTGATCAAGGCCCATTGACGTCGTCATATTTCAAAAACCTGGCTGCGACGTACAAGTCTGTACGCCTCGCCATCTTTTTGAAATCTTCCTAGTCTCTGTACCTTGCTGAGCGTTCATATAAAGTAGAATGGAGAGAGAAAGTGTTTAATAATTTAAGAGACTTAAAAAACCATATTCTTGAAATCATTCTAATTGGATTTATCCTGGGTGTATGCTCAGGAATAATCGGTAACATTATCTTTAATTTAAATGATGAAAGCATTTTATATACATTATTTTTCACATTATTTATTTCAGGCTTCACAATACTAATTCTCTTTATAAGAATCCTTTCAAAAAATAAAATTAATAAAAAGATAAATGGCAGCCTATATTATAGTTGTACGGAGAATAGAATTCTTGGTGTCATTAATTATCCTTTTGCAAACGTTATATCTAAATTTCTTCAAGCAGCTTTTAAAGAAAATAAAGCATTGCTTTATCAATGGGATCATTCAGCATTAAAAAAGATGCATGAATCTGAACATTATGAATCTGGGATGAGTAAAGAAGTTACTTTGAAGGCTAGAAATCTTTTAAAGGAGTGTGTAGAATACTTTATTTTAGATCAGTTAGTAATCTTTTTAACTGACTATTTTAATAAAGAAGAATTCATTAATTCTAAGAATTTACAAAAAGTATCACGAAAAGAAATACCGGAGTTCTTATTTGAAAATAGATTTTTAGATTTATTTTCAAAAGATATAAACGAAAGAGAAGGTTTTCTTAATATTCAAAATGAAACAGCTAAAGAACCTTTGCGAATTTCAGGTTCAACAGGACTTTTGTTTAACAGGTTTGAACTATTTTTACCTAAAAATTCTAAGTTTAAAAAAGTAAGTGATAAAATAGTCATAGAGTCGAATTTATATAAACTTGAGTTAGGGGTATCGTTTAACGGCACTTGCAATTACACACCAAAATTATTTATTAGTGAGTATTTAGGTATTGCGAATGTTGATGATGTTATGAGCTATCATATAGGAATTTCAATTAAAGCTAGAGTAAAACCTTATGCATATTTTTTAGGTGAATCCCTTCTTTATCATGAGTGGATTGACGACTTTTTAAATATTTTAAATGACAAAGTTTCTGTTGATTCATTTTTTGAAAAAATTAATTGGAATTTTTTTGAAACTAATTATCTTTGTAATAAAAATAGGAACTAATAATATTCAAATTTCATTTTTTTTAACATTGTAAGTTAGAGTCTAATTTTTCTTGAGATACAACTTAACATTAGTCTTGCTCTTCTAATCCTATAATTTTTTTTAAGTTGTCTTTATATAAAGGCGATGAGTGCAATGACCACGATGCTGATGGCGAGTGGGAGTATGATCTGTCTGACGAGGCCTGGGATTTTTGAGCGCCAGACTAAGAATAGTTTACTGAGCACACTTCCAAGACTTACTAAGAGATAAAGAAAATAGATATTGCTTTGGTGATCCTTTACAAGGATCGCTACAAAGACGGCATGAGCTTCAAACAGTGAAGTTAGTAAAACCGCAAATGGTTCTGAAATTGGAGCATAGGTTGTTATAAGCTTCATCACCCCAATAAGAGTTAAAATAAAGAGTGCAAGTTTTAGAACACGCTTCCATATAATTGGATCATCAATATGAAAATGAATTTCGGCGGTTTTTTGAAGACTTATGATCACGCCATAAAAGATAAATAAAAAGTGCGGTTACAATCATTTGAAATACAATCATATATACAATCTTTTGATTGGCATTTAGGCCTACTCCAATGATCAATGTTTCAATAAGCATGGCGAGAGTGGCGAAGAGTAAGATACTTGTGATTGTATTCACAGGAAATTTTGAAAAACGATGATCTTGAGTGATTTGCACGAAAACAGTTGTGCTTGAAGCAAAGCCACCGAGAAAACCTTGCAAGAACAAACCATTTTTTTTATCAACAAATTGATAGGCTAGAAAACTAATCATTTCAAGTGATGCTACAAGTGCTACAACTTTTAGAATGATCGCTACTGGAACTTTGTAAATGAGATCAGGCAAAAAGAATACTGCTGACCACATAACCAACAACAATAAGCTATCCCACCAAAAATCTGAGTTTTTCCATACTGATGATATATTTGGTTTTCTATCTTCGTTCACCCATTTGTTATACACAGAGATGTTAAGAATTTTGTGATAGTTTGATGAATAAACTCGAGTATAGAGAGATAAATTTAACTGCGGTATGAGTCATTTTGATTGAAGCAGAGGTTAAAACGGTCTGTGGCTATTAAGAAACGTTCATATTTAATTAATATATACTTTCATTTATCTAGCTGAAAATTGTAATATTAGCTTAGTTAAAGCGCTAAAAAAACCAAGGCAATAAGTGAAGAAAGTCCTTCCTATTAATATCGCATCTCAGCCAGATGATACGACCTGTGGACCGACCAGTCTTCATGCCATTTATGATTATTATGGCGATGCTATTAAATTAGAAAAAGTAATAAAAGACATCAATCAGCATGCCGAAGGTGGAGGCACCTTCAACGTTGTTTTAGGACAACATGCGCTTAAGCGTGGATTTAAAGCAACTCTCTATAGTTATAATATCAATATCTTTGACCCCTCATGGTTTGGTCTTGAAAGAAAAGAGTTGATTTCAAAACTTAAAGAGAGAAGTGCAAAAAGAAAAGGCATTAAGCTTAAAGCGGCGATTGCAGAGTACGTAAAATACTTGGAAGATGGCGGAACAATTTCTTTTGAAAGTTTATCGAAAGACTTGATTGAAACTATTCTTAATAGTGATACTCCAATTCTTACAGGTCTTAGTTCAACCTGGCTTTATCAAAGTAAAAGAGAAAATAGTGTTACCAATAAGTTTGATGATATTGCAGGGGATCCTGCAGGGCACTTTGTTATTATCAATGGATTAAATGGTAACACCGTATCCATTGCCGATCCTTATATCAAAAACCCAATTAGTAATGACAATTTTTATAAGATCGATCTTGATCGTCTTATAAATGCCATTCTACTTGGCATAACATCTTACGACGGAAATCTCCTCGTCATTCAAAGGAAGTAAAATGGGCCGTAGCCTAGTAGTGGTAGATGATAAATTTCATCATCTTTTTGCTGACTCCGTAGTTCAAACAATATCGCCAATTAAATACATTTTAGAAAACGTTAAAGATGAAAAGAAGAGAGCGGTTTATAACCTTTCGTCTTCTTATGGTTATCAAGACCTTGGCTATTACGTGTCTCTGTTAGCTAGTGCTAGAAACGATAAGGTTTATCCATCACCTAGAACTATCCAAGACCTTAAAGACAAAAAGATTCAACAGCTTCTCTCTGAAGATCTCTTTGAGCTTATTCAAAGTAAACTCTCAAAACTTCAATCGGATAAGTTTGAGTTGAGTATCTATTTTGGAGAAAATATATCGAATAATTACAAGAAACTGGCTTGGGAGCTATATCGTATTATTCAAGCTCCGATGTTTAGAGTTTATTTTGAAAAAGAAAAAGAATGGAGTGTTAAGCGAATCAAAATTTTAACTTTTCCTGATCTTGCGCCTGCACATTTAGAGTTTGCGACCTCTACAGCAATTACTTACTTAACTCATAACAAAGCAATTAAATCTACTAATAAAAAAACAATTTATGATTTAGCCATTCTCTATAATGAAGATGAGGTTTCTCCTCCTAGTGATAAAATTGCGCTAGAGATGTTTGTCGATGCTTTTAGAGAAGCTGGTTTTTATACCAAAATGATTCAGCAAAAAGAGCGTCCTAATATTTCGGAATACGATGCCTTATTCATTAGAGAAACCACCAACGTTACTCACCATACCTATAGGATGGCCCGTAATGCTGAAAAAGAAGGACTGGTTGTTATCGATGACCCTCTATCGATTGTTAAATGCACCAATAAAGTTTTTTTAGAACAGCTAATGGAAAGATTGAACTTGGAGCGTCCGAAGACGTTCATTTACGATAAAAAACTGTTTCAAAGTCATTTTAAACAGATCTCTCTTCCTTGTGTTTTGAAAAAACCAGATAGCGCATTTTCACAAGGTGTTCACAAAGCCCGTAATGAAGACGAGTTGATTGATCTCGCCAACACGTTATTCCAATCGACTGAACTTATTCTTATTCAAGAATTCTTGCCGACAGATTTTGATTGGAGAATAGGGATTTTGGGTGGGGAAGTGATTTATGCTTGTAAGTACTATATGGCAAAAGATCACTGGCAAATCATTAATAATGCTGATGGTGCAGCAGAAGGTGGTTCAGACTGTATTGATCCAAGAGATGTTGACCCTAAAGTTCTTAAAACGTCCCTAAAGCTTGCCAAGGCCATAGGTAACGGCCTGTACGGAATTGATTTGAAACAAAAAGGCGATAAAATTTATCTGATAGAAATTAATGATAATCCAAATATCGAGCATGGAGTAGAAGATAAGCTTTTAGGAAAAGCTCTATATCAAAAAATAGCTCAATATTTTTTAAAGCAATGTCACCAGCAAAGAGGAATTCATGCCTAAGAAATTTTCCCTTTTTAGTGTCTACGGCATCGAAGCCGAATATATGGTTGTGGATCAATCTTCACTTAAAGTTAAGGCGATTGCTGATAAAGTTCTCTATGAACTTAATGATGGTGAATATACAAATGAAGTCGAACTGGGACCGATTTCATGGTCAAATGAGCTTGTTAACCACGTGCTTGAAGCAAAATGTACTGTTCCTGTCGAGAGTCTCACCGACCTAGATGAGTTGTTTCATCAATCGATACTTAAAATTAATAAAATTCTTGAAAAGCATGATTGTGTCTTGATGCCTTCATCTATGCATCCTTGGTTCAAGCCCCTTGAAGAGACGGTTCTTTGGCCACATGATCAAAGAGAAATTTATAATTTATATAATGAAATCTTTGATTGTCGAGGCCATGGTTGGTCGAACCTTCAATCTGTTCATATCAATCTTCCTTATAAAGACGAAGCTGAGTTTAAAAGACTTCATACCTCTATTAGAGCTGTTCTACCGTTAATCCCAGTCTTTGCCGCAAGTTCTCCATTTTTTGATAATAAGCAAGGTGAGTATGCAGATAATAGACTCGCATTTTATGAAAAAAACCAAGCGAGGATTCCATCAATTATTGGAAATATTATTCCTGAGAATGTGGAAAATACGCCCGAATATAAAAAAATATTAAAAGGTATTTATCAAGATATCTCTGGATTTGAAAACGCCAAGACTTTACAAAATCCATGGCTAAACTCAAGAGCGGCCATCCCTAAATTTGATGTTGGGGCAATTGAAATTCGCCTAATGGATATTCAAGAATGTCCCTATATGGATAATTGCTTGATTCATTTCTTTGTTCAAATGATTAGGGATATTGCTGAGAGTGAGAAGTTATTTTCCATTGCTAATAAGCTTAGCGACTCTCAGTTACGTCTGATTTATGATGAAGCTAAGAAATATGAACCAAGCTTCACTGATTCAGCGTATTTTGAATTATTTGAGCTTGGTTCCTGTACGACTTCACAGGATTTTATATCAGAAGTATTAAGCAAATATTTTGTAAGGGTGCCACTTCAATATCGTAAAGGTTTGAAAATCATTAATGAGCAAGGTAACCTTTCTAAAAGACTTGTTAAGCTTGGTTTAAGTCAGGATACCTATAGATTATTGATTAAATCATTGAGTAGGAATTCTCCTCTTACCAATGAAGGATAATAATGAATTACTATAATAATATAGATTCACTCGATTCTTTAAGTATTGATGGTTTTTTTGTAGGATGGCCAAATCCTCCTTCAAATGAAGCCTTTATAAGGCTTTTAAAAGGTAGTTATAGAGTTGTTATGGCAGTAGATGGCAAAAAACTCGTTGGTTTTATTACAGCAATATCAGATGGTGTATTAAGCTCTTATATTCCATTTCTAGAAGTACTTCCTGAGTATCAGTCAAAGGGAATTGGAAGAGAACTCGTCGCTAAAATGAAAGAGCAATTAAGTCATTTATATATGATTGATCTTCTGTGTGATGAAGCTCTCGTCGCTTATTATGAAAGGCTAGGCATGATGCCTGCAACGGGTGCTATGTTAAGAAATTATAATAGTCAAAATGGAGCCTAGTGTGTTGAATCTTTTTCAAAAATTTTTAATTTTTTATCCATCTCTTTTTATGATTCTTCTTACGTTTGCAGTCATGATGTACATGTTTCATGTTCGAGTGAACTTTATGAAGGCCGGTAAAGCCTCGTTAGGTAAGTTTAGAACAAGAGCTTCAACTTCGGCGGCAACGACTGATATTGCAAGTTCATCAGATAACTTCATGAATCTTTTTGAAGTTCCAGTCTTGTTTTATTTTTTGACTATTCTCATTTACCTAACGAATTTAGCTGATCATTTATATCTTGGATTGATGTCGTTGTATGTTGCTTGTCGATATATTCATTCTTTCGTTCAATGTACTTATAATAACGTTAATCATCGTTTCTATGCTTATGCCGCAAGTACATTAACTCTTTTAATTGTTTTTCTAAGGGTGTTTTGGCAAATCACATTTAATTAAAAAGTTTTTAAAGCTTCTATTGGATCATTTGCATACTCAAATGTTTCAAGAATACCTTCGTCAATAATATCGTTTTTAAGTCTTGTGCTTAATCCACAAAATTTAACTTGGGCATTTTTTTCAATAATGATTTTTTTAAGATTTATAATGTTTAAATTAATATTTGAATCTGATGTATCTGTGTGATTAAAGTTAATAATATATTTTTTACTTGTTTCTTTTTGTATTGCAGAGTTGATTTCGTTTGCTGCTGAAATATCTTTGATTGATGCAATTCCATATATTGATAAAATGCAAATACTCTTATAGGCGCCGAAAAAATACTTAAAACTATCTTCTTTTTTCATTAGAGCCTAGTTATTGATTTATATGTATAAAGATACAATATTGTCGCCTTTGCACTTTGTATCGCTTTTGTTATATCTTCTATCAGAATCTATAAGCAAGTGTTATTTATAGGTTGTTTAAGGGTTACCCCCCAAAGGGACACTAGTTGTACTCAAATATTGATGAAGTTTTAAAAAAACTTGATTGCCTTATCTACATTGCCAATGTCGCTAATGGGTTTTGGATATCTGAGTATGCAGGTGTACCTATTGAAATATTTACTGGTCACAAAGAAAAGAATTTTTTAAGTGGAAAGATGGATTGGTTTGACATTATTCACACTGAAGATCAAGCAACTGTTACAGCCTCTCTTAATAACCTAAATCGCTTTCCCGCAGACTTAACATTGCAATATAGAATTGTTCATAAAGATGGCACAAGTTTTTGGGTCAGAGATGTAAAGAAAGTCACTAAAAAAAATAATAAGCTTACCGCTAGGGGGATTATTATGAATATTAGCGAGCACAAAAAATTAGAAGTTGAAAATGATAAGTTGCTTTTTGATTTAATCGCTAAAAACAATGAACTACAAGAAGCCATCGATTCCATTAGTAAAGTCAATGTTTTGATGCGTTCCAATTCAAGAATCCTTGAAGAAACGGCACAATTGAAAATTAATAAAGCAATTATTCCCCAAATTGAAAGTTTAAAAAATCTAGAGAATACACTGTTAATTAATGAAATTAACGCACAGTTAAAAAGCCTATTTGATAAAGAGTCTAATGAAGATATCTTTGGCGTGTTATCAAAAAGAGAAGTACAAATAGCGATATTTGTTAAAGATGGCTTAACCCAAAGAGAGATTGCACAAGAATGTAAACTAAGCTTAGATACTGTTAAAACACATGTTAAAAATATTAAGAAAAAGCTTAATATTTCAAAAAAAGAATCTCTACTCGAAAGACTGAGTTCTAATTAGAGTCATATATGACTATAGCCTTTCATAACTATATTGGAACACTTGGAGTTGCCATCACTCTTTTGGCATATTTCTTTTTACAAACAGGTAAATGGACTAGCTCCCAGATGCGTTTTTCATTGGCCAATGCTCTAGGCTCTGGCCTTATCCTTTTTTCGCTTTCTTTTGATTTTAATTTTTCAGGCTTTTTGATTGAGTCTATATGGGTTGTTCTAAGTCTTTATGGGTTGCTAAAGTCGTATAAACTCAGTCTATCCAATTCAACTAATTGATTTTATAGAAGATACGTATTTGTCGCATGACAAGAACTGTAATATTCTTTTTTTGTTTAACTACATGAATAGGAACTTACATGTTTAATGTATTTGCGTTGATTAGTTCGTTATTTTTAAGCAGTTTCGCATTTGCAATTAGTGAAGTTGATTATTCAAATCAATACGCTCAAAAAGTTTTACCACTTTTAAAAAAATACAATCATGGCAAGTTTCTTGGTGAAAAGGATATTAGTATTCACTTTGCAAGCTACACTTCAAATATTGAGAGTAAGCGCTGTATCGTGATTCTTCCTGGCCGAACTGAGCCAGTAGAAAAATATGCTGAACTTATTTATGACCTTGATCAAAATGAACTTGCAGGTGTCTTTACTTATTTTTTAATGGATCATAGAGGTCAAGGCTCGTCAGAGCGAATGATTTCTAAAAAGCCAATTGATTTTGAAAAAGGACATGTTGATCGTTTCGAAAACTATGCTAAGGACGTTAAAACCTTCATGGATTTAATTGTCGCTCGTAAAAACTGTCTTGATACAACTCTGATTGCTCATTCTTTAGGTGCTGGTATTGGCACTGATTTTTTACAAAAGTATCCAGAATACTTTGATCGTGCCGTTCTCACTAGTCCGATGCTTAAAATTCAAACCAAGCCTTATAAGTATATTTTAGCTAAATCGATTGTTGTGGCTAATATCCTTATTGGTGGTGCTAAGAAGTTCACGATAGGAGCTTCAGGTTACAGTGGCGAAAGAGACTTTGAGGGCAATACTTTCACTTCTTCACCTGTTCGCTATGAAATGGCCATGAGTATGTTTGATCTTGTTCCTGAGGCGAGACTTGGTGGGGTTACCAATAATTGGGTCAATCAGGTGATGAAAGGAACTCGCAAAATGAGAAAGAAATATGACCTTATTAAGATCCCGTTAACAGTCATTCATGCGGGTTTAGAAAGTTACTCTGAAGAGTCTGAAATGGTTCAACTTTGTGAAGAAGCTTTTGAGTGTAAACGCCTATTTTTAGAGACGTCTAAGCACGAAGTGCTGATGGATAGAGATGTTAATAGAGATCAAGCCATTAAGTTGATAAAAAGTTCCTTATACTAGACATGTCTAATTGGTATTTATTTCATATTTCTTGAACTTTTAAATACCTCAAAGTAGATAATAGCCATGAAAATTATATTTTTAATTCTCCTATTTACGATCAATTTAGCATCTGCTTCAAACCTTGAAGAAACTGTTCATTCTTCTGTTGAGGCAATTAGCCTTGAGCAGGTAGATCAATTGATAGAGCAAAAGAATATGAGCTGTGTCGCAGCTACGTATTGTGTTGATGGAAGACTTCTACGCTGTGAAACTTACGGTGCAAATTGTACTTACTTTGTTCAGCCGGCCGTTGCCGTTAGATGTACTGGTTTCAATATTTGGGGCCAATGGGTTGATCTTGTCGGGCGCTGCTTCTAGAAGCGTCTATTTTTTCTACATCTTTTTTAACTTTGATCTACATTTACCTTCTAAGTCCTTGATATTACGCGATGTTTTCGGCATAAAAATTGCTCTTTAATCCATAACACTAATTTAGGATTAAAAATGAAAACTGCTTTTCTAATCTTGTTCATGATTTTTATTTCGAGCCAGGTAACCCATGCCGCCGTAGATTGTCAGACAATCAATCAACAAGAAGTGCTTGGTGTTAACCACTCAGCGTCTATTACAAACATTATGGATGTCGCCTTTGACGCTGATATTTCAGAGAAAATTTTTTTTTCCGGCGAAATTAATAAAAGTGGTGTGGATAGGCTGATTAAGCGTCTTAATAAATATTTGGACCTACATCCTAATCAGGATTTAAATATTACTATTACACTTGATTCAGGTGGCGGAAATGTCAATGAAGCCTTAAGAGCAATCAGAGAAATTGATCGTTTAAATAGAAGGCCAATGATTCAAATCGATACTAAAGTTGGATCACATAACTCTTGTGAATCGGCATGCACCCTTCTTTTTACGGCCGGTGAAAAACGTTATGCTTCTGAGCGAGCAAAATTTGGCTTTCATTCACCAAAGTTTGTAAGAGGAGACAGAGGCGATCGATCTCGCGCCGATATTGAAGAACACTATCGAAAAATTTGGCTAAAGCAAATACGTTCAGTAGATACGACGGCTGCACAAATGATTCAAGATCATGAGTACTTACAAGACTATAGTATGAGTTATGTTCGTGCACGAGAGCTTACAACAGGCTACGTAACAGATCTTCTTTAATTCTTATGTATTTTGATGAAGTTAGTTCTTTCACTTATTAATGGTAATAATAAAAAGAAAAAGACGAAGATGTAAGCTGTTCCCATCGACCTTGTGGCGTAGCTTAATCCTTGATGATCAATAAGACTTCCAAAAAGAGGTCCAATTCCAATAAAAAGAACCCTAACACCCATCTGCATGATACTATTTGCGGTGGCCCTAAAGTCAGTCGTAACTCTCTTATTCAAAGCATCATTATAAATAACCTGACCTAGGCCTCGACAGACCTGAAAGGCGAGGCAAAATAAAATTCCAAGAAAATGATCAGTAAAAGAAATGCCGAAATATCCAACAATAGGTAGCAAGCCGATAATAATTAAAGCGGCAACACTGCCAATCTTCTTTTCTAACTTATGAGCCGACTTGCTTACAAATGAAACCGTAAAGTTCGTAGCGGCCCAAAGAAAACCAAAATAAATAATATTAACTCCAAGCTCATTCCAATATTTTTGAAACATCCATACAGCTGTCAGCGTTCCTGTAAATGAAAAAATGGCATTTATAAGAATAAAGTTTAAAAGCTTAGACTGCTTAAATAAGCTTCTATAAATATATCCAATATTCTCTTTGTGAGTTGCTGTCATTTTAGTTCTTGGAGGTTCAACAAGTGTTGTCGCTATAAGCATTGGTATCCAGCTAATAAAGGCTGAGATTGTTGCTAGGTTATGAATATTAAATGCAAGAAGCATTAAAACACTTGTGATCAATGACGCCATACCTTCTCCCATGGATTGGTAATAGACGCTTTTTCCCAAAATTTTAATTTGTGCTTTCTTGGGACTAGTGACCTCTAAAGTATCATAGATGAGCGCTGTATCTGTTCCTGAGCTTAAAGACACTGCAATACCAAGGATAATCTCTGCGACGATTAGAAGTTCTAGGCTTTCAGCAAGAGGAAATAAAGTGAAACCCAGGGCTTTTAAAGCATGAGCGACAACTAACGTTTTTTTTCGTCCTAATAAATCTGAAATATAGCCGGAAGGAATTTCACATATAAAGACTGTAACCGCAAATATTGATTGAAGGAGATAGACTCCTTTCATATCGATATCTAAAGATAAAAAGAATGGCACAATAACTGGCATAATAACCAGAAACATGGTGAAAAATTTTAAAAGGTAGATTTTTGAGATATTTCTTTCTAACACCACAATATTCTAAATTGTTATTGTCGGGCTTGTCACCAAAATGTCTTACTCTTTTTAGGGGTTATTTTGATCATTGAAAGCTAAAATAAGGCAGTATCACCTTTAGTTAAGGAGTATCTATGTTTGGCTTTTTTAAGAAGGACCCTATTAAAGCGCTTGAAAAGCGTTACGCTGTGCTGATGGAGCAGGCCATGAAAAAACAGCAAAATGGAGATATTGAAGGATATTCAAACCTTACGTTTAAAGCAGAAGAAATTTTAAAACAAATTGAGATATTGAAAAAGAATTAGCTGTGAAGAGAGTTCAATTAATATCAGGTAATATCTCTCGTGCTGTTAATTCAACTGGTTTTGATGATGTTTATTTTTATAAACCGATCTATAGCCAAGTGCAGTATAAGTTAGCAGATCAAGAGTTTGTAATACTTAAAAAATATCTTCCATCGATTAAAAGGATTTCTTCATACAAGGATACAGGGGAAAATAGGTCTGTTTCATATTTTGGATGGAGCGCTTACAACGAGCTCGAAAGCTTAAAAATCTTTGATTCTGTAGATATCGCAAAAGAGAATAGACTTTTTGATTCAGTATGTTTTGAGAAATTAAAAAATTTCACTCAGTTTAGAAATAAAAATGAGCCTTTGTTGCCCCTAAAGTATGAGCTTTCAAATAACCTCGTCATTGATGATGAAGTTATGGAGCATTTGCGTTGGTACTTTTATGAAACTCATCTCGCAAAATCTTATTTTGATACACGAAATGGAGTTATAGGAAAAGAGTACTCCACAAAGCTTTCTTCTTTTTTAAGTACAGGAAGGCTAGATGTTAGATTCTTGTATAATTATATTAAAGATTATGAAACTGAGCATGGTTCAAATAAGTCTACCTATTGGATAATCTTTGAACTTCTATGGCGAGAGTTTTTCTACTGGAGCTATCAAAAACACACAACTAAGTTTTTTTCTAAAAATGGATTAAATGGGCCATTAGATTTTAGCCCATTTAAAAAAGACCGTGATTTTCTTCAATTGTTTAATGATGATCCGTTTATGCTAGCAGTCTTATCTGAATTGTCTGTTAGTGGATTTGTTTCAAATCGATTTCGACAACTTTTCGCTAGTTCTTTCATCAACACTTATAAACTAGACTGGCGTGAAGGAGCTTACTTATTTGAGAGGTACCTTATTGATTACGATGTTTATTCAAATTATGGAAACTGGCAGTATCTGGCAGGAGTTGGACATGATCCAAGAGGTAAGCGAATCTTTGATACATTGAAGCAAATTGCTACCTACGATAATAACTACGACTACATCAAGCTTTGGACTCAACACGATTCAACTCAAGAGATTAAAAACCTTTTAGAAAAGATCTATCTCTAGAAGATATTTGTATTTAAGTCTAAAAAATTGTTTAATTTATAGATGAAAAAAAATCATCTCTCTACTGAAGTCATCGCTGGTTTTACTACTTTTTTAACTATGAGTTATATTATTGTCGTTAACCCCGCCATACTCGCAAGCGATGGCACCGGAATGTCTTTTTCTGGGGTCCTAACTGCGACTGTCCTTATTAGTTTTTTGAGCACGCTATTGATGGGACTTTTTGCTAAGCTTCCCTTTGCTCTCGCTCCAGGAATGGGGATTAATACTTTTTTTACATTTACCATAATCCTTGGGCATAAAATACCTTGGCAAGAAGCTCTTGGATTGGTTTTTTGGTCTGGTGTTTTCTTTCTCATTATTTCATTGACGAGTTTAAGACAAAAAATAGTCCAAGCTATTCCTAAACATCTTCGTCTTGGCATGTCTTGCGGCATTGGGCTCTTCTTAACTTTTATTGGACTTAAAAACGCTTCTATTATTCAATCAAGCCCGGCGACTTTCGTCACACACGCACCGCTATCATGGGAATTGGGGTTGGCGGTGATAGGACTGTTTATTTGCCTTTTCTTTCTTAAAAAGAAAAACCCAGCAAGCTTTTTGATTGGAATCGTATCCGTAACTTTGATCTCTTTACTCGCCAACAAAGTAACGCTTCCAGAATCTTTATTTTCGATGCCTGATTTTAGTACGACGTTCTTTAAACTTGATATTTGGGCCGCACTAAAAGTCTCATCAATTCCAATAATCTTGACTCTTATTATTACTGATCTTTTTGATTCGGTTTCTAGCTTTATTGGAGTCTCTACAAGTGCAAACTTACTTGATGAGAATAATGAACCTAAAAATCTCAAACAAGCCTTATTTGTTGATGCTATAGCGACTTTCTTCTCCTCTTTATTTGGTACATCGGCAGCGACGACTTTTATTGAAAGCTCCGCAGGAGTTGAAGCAGGTGGACGAACAGGGATGACAGCAGTGGTAACGAGTTTATGCTTCTTACCTTTTTTATTCTTATCCCCACTTTTAAGCATTATTCCAATCTATGCAACGGCGCCAATATTAATTATTGTCGGCTCGCTTATGTTTAAGAATATAACTCAGTTAAATTTTAATAAAATTGAAGATACGCTCCCAGTTTTTCTGACGATAGTTCTTATTCCATTAACATTTTCTATTTCACAAGGAATCATGTGGGGCTTTTTTAGCCATGTTCTTCTTTATGGACTAAGTGGAAGGATCAAAGAGTTAAAGCCTCTCATGATTGTTCTGGGTCTTGGTGGTTTCTTGTTTATTGCTTCTTCGTGATCGTAATTTCAGTATCTTAGCTTGTTTTGTTATAGTTTTTCTCTATTAAGCTATAAATTCTTATGATTTCAAACTATCTGCTGCTTGCCGTAAAGTTGTTTAAGAGAATAACTAACCCCACAAGGAGTAATCATGGGAACTTTAATTAATAGCCAACTTCCAGAATTTAAAGCTCAAGCTTTTCATAATGGAGATTTCAAAACTGTTACAAATACAGATCTTAAAGGTAAGTGGTCAGTCTTATTCTTTTATCCAGCTGACTTCACCTTTGTTTGCCCAACTGAGCTTGGAGACATGGCCGATCAGTACTCACAATTTAAAGAAATGGGCGTAGAGATTTATTCAGTAAGTACTGATACACATTTCACTCATAAAGCTTGGCACGATACTTCGGATACAATTAAGAAGATTAAATACCCAATGCTGGCTGATCCAACTGGTCACCTTGCCAAATCTTTTGGTGTTTATATTGAAGAAGAAGGTCTTGCTTACAGAGGTACTTTCTTGATTAATCCAGAAGGACAAATCAAACTTGCAGAAATTAACGACAACGGTATTGGGCGTAATGCTGATGAGCTTCTAAGAAAAGTTAAAGCTGCTCAGTATATTGCAAAAAACCCAAATGAAGTTTGCCCTGCTAAATGGAAAGAAGGCGCGGCTACTTTAAAGCCAGGCCTTGATCTTGTAGGTAAAATTTAAGTTTAAAGAAAATTGGGGATGGCGTTGCCGTCCCCATCTTTAGGCCAAGGACAATTTATGTTAGATCAAAATATTATTGAACAATTAAAGTCTGTTTTTGAGAAACTTGAAACTAAAGTGACTCTCAAATTGAACACATCAAGTCATGCCAATCAGGCTGAACTTGAAAAAATGCTAGAGCAAGTCGCGAGTACCTCATCTTTGATTGAGCTTGTTAATAGCGATGTCGAAACTGACGTGCCTGAGTTTTCGATCCAAGATAAGAACGTAAAATTTAGAGGTATTCCAAGCGGTCATGAGTTTACATCATTGATTCTCGCTATCCTCAACTCTGACGGAAAAGGAAAATTTCCCGATGAAATGATAATCAATAGAATTAAAGCTTTAAAAGGTCCAATTAACCTTAAGACATATATCTCACTTTCTTGTGAAAACTGTCCTGATGTCGTTCAGGCACTCAATATGATGGCCTTCCTGCACCAAGATTTCACTCACACTATGATTGATGGAGCTTATGAACAAGATGAGATTTCTCGTCTTGGAATTCAAGGAGTTCCCTCAGTTGTATCAAATGAGAAGCAGATTAGTGCTGGAAAGATCTCTTTCGTTGATCTTTTAACTAAACTTGAAGATGAGTTTGGTGTCGATGAAACAAAAAGTCAGCCAGCCTCAAAAGATTTAGGCGATTTTGACGTTGTCGTTGTCGGTGGTGGTCCTGCTGGTGCTTCTGCGGCTATATATGCTGCCAGAAAAGGATTAAAAACTGTTATCTTGGCCGAGAAAATTGGTGGTCAAGTTCAAGATACAAAAGGTATCGAAAATCTTATTTCTGTACCTTATACAGAAGGGCCTGCTTTATCGGCACAGCTTGCTAAACATATTGCTGAGTATCCAATAAAGCTATTAGAGCATCGTCGTGTTAAAAGCATTTCCAAAGATGCTGTGAAAGAAATCATTTTAGAAAGTGGTGAATATCTTAAATCAAAATCAGTTATTATAACCACTGGTGCAAAGTGGAGAGAGTTAGGGATTCCTGGTGAGAAAGAGTATATCGGCAGGGGAGTAGCTTTTTGTCCTCACTGTGATGGCCCTTATTATAAAGGCAAAAAGATTGCCGTTATCGGCGGAGGCAATTCTGGTGTTGAAGCCGCCATTGATTTGGCCGGTCTTGTCCGTGAATTAGTCGTTTTTGAATTTATGGACACACTTAAGGCCGATCAGGTTCTGGTTGATAAACTAAAGTCCTTACCAAACGTCTCTATTGTAACCAACGCCAGAACATCTCAAGTCGTAGGGGATGGATCTAAAGTCGTAGGACTGGAATATGTTGATAGATCAACAGATGAAACTATTAAGGTTGATCTTGATGGTATTTTTGTTCAAATTGGCCTTCTTCCTAATAGCGGTTTTGTAAAAGATATCGTTGAAACGACAAAGTTTGGCGAAATCGTAATTGATGGCAAGGGAAGAACTAATGTTAACGGTATTTATGCCGCTGGTGACGTGACCACTGTGCCTTATAAGCAAATCATTATTGCGATGGGCGAGGGAGCGAAAGCCGGTCTAGCAGCTTTTGAAGATTTGATGCTAAAATAAAAAAGGGCCATTTGGCCCTTTTCTTTTTTTACTGAACGTTAACTTTAAGATCTCTATTTATTGAACACTCTAGTTTGCCGTCCGCATTTGGATTAACGCTGGCGAAGTTCAAGGTTATTTCAACGCTTTCACCTTCTCGTACAGATCCTTTGCTATCGGTTGTACTCATATAGCGTATGCTTCTTGATCCAGTTTTATTAAAGTTAAGAGCTGAAAAATCTCTGTTACATTTAATTTCCCAAGTAAAGAGATCTTCATCACTTTGGTTATCAATCGTAAGCTTCGCCGTTGCACTTGTATCAACATCTAGACTTGCCGTTAGCTTACCTGGCTGAGGACCTGATGCCGTTGGAGCTGAGTTAGAGCCTCCCATCGCAAAGACAATTGTCTGGTCATTAATATGATTTTTTAATGTCACTAAGATGGCATTAGCCGATTGTGAAGTTGCGATTTCAGTCTCATACTTTCCAATGCTACAACCACCGACTTTAGAAATATCACTTGGTACCTGAGAATTAGAAAGTGGGTTTAGTTTTGCAACATTATTATTGAGGCTAATCATTGCCGCACCATCACCAACGGCAATATCAAAATTGAGCGCCATTGGAGCTGATTGATAACAACGCTGATAAAGTGAGTCTGTTTCTCTTTTTGCACTGGCCACCCATGTTTGGCCTGATGTGCTTTCTTTAATCACAATTTTTTTAGAAGCCTCAGTCTCTGAAAAGACAGAGTAGTTTTTAGATCCAGCTTTGAACTCACAAATATTTTTTGCCTTTGTAGAGATTGATGTCTGTGTTTTGGCAAAACGAGTCTTTGGCAAATATAGCGATGAAAGGGTTAAGATACCTGCATCATTAGTATTTCTTTGTTGTAGTGTTTCTTCTTGAATGTCTAAAAGATAACATTTACTGGCGAAAGCAAAATCCATATTAGGTTGAGCTACTATTTCATTATTTTTATAACGAGCAATATTTGAATCAATCCATGAGGCATGTGCTCTAAGACTTGCGTAAACTCCTGGTAACCCTTTTTGAGCACAACCTAGACCAAAGTTTGTAACACCAACTAGAGTCGCACTTCCATTGACCATGGCCACAAGTGGTCCGCCTGAATCACCCTGACATGAATCAATTCCACCTTCAGGTGTTCCTGCACATTCATGTTTTGAATGAATAGCACCGGCATAGGCCGAAACAGCTGAGCATGTAGCGTTATCTATATAAGGTAATTTAACTTCATAAAGATCACTTCCATAAAGTGTACCAATCGATGTCATGTTCCCACGACCGATCGCCAATAGGTTAGTATCGTCATTTAAAGCGATATTTCCGCGATTAATCGGTGCTGGTATGACTTTGCCTTCAGCTTGGGATTGATCATAAAAAATCAAAGCAATATCATTAAAGGTGCCATTATAATCTTGATGAGAAATAACTGCGTGAACATCTAGGACAGTTAGATTTGAAACACCGTCTTGTTGAAGACCATGCACAAGCTTAAACTTTCTTGTTTTCGAGGCTACACAGTGGGCGGCCGTCACAGCGACGCCTGGAGCGATGGAAGTTGAACCACAATATGCTGATGATAGAGTGCCATCCATTGATAACTGCAAAAAGAAATCATGTCCTTTAGACTTTGTTCCACCAATGATTTTAATATCTTTGGCGTAAAGATTAAGGGGATTGATCGCAGCAAATAGAGCAAGTATGGCCAGCTTCTTCATAGAACGTCCTTCTAGGTGTTGATTGGGCTATATGTACCGCGAAATGCTGTTTTGGCAGGGGAAAAAGTGCGTATTGGTAAAGATTACAGGTGAGCTGTTAATTATAGATAATACGGATTTTAGAATCACCGAGATTAGATTTTTCAAGATGGAGATTGACGGGAATTCGATCAGTTAGGGCCTTGACGTGGGAGATAAGGCCAATTTGTTTACCACGGCTTTGAACATTGGAGAGCACTTCAAGCACATCATCGATTGAGTCACGATCAAGAGTTCCAAAGCCTTCATCTATAAAGAAGGCATCGACTTCAGTCTGGCCTCTAGTGAGTTCCGCCAATGATAAGGCCATGGCAAGACTGACTAAGAATGTTTCGCCACCAGAAAGAGTTGATATCTTACGTTCACCGCCACCACGCCAATTATCAATCACCAAGAAGTCTTGTGATTGTTTTTTATTTTCTAAAAGAGTAATTTGGTAGCGACCTTCACATAAATGCTCTAATTCGAAGTTTGTTTGCTCAACCAATCGCTCTTCGACGAGACCTAGAGCAAACCCTCTAAATTCATCCTGACCTAGCACAGAGGAGAGTTCATCCCAACGACGTTTTTTCTTAATCGCGATATCAAGTTCTTCTTTAAACTTTTCTAACTCTTTACGTTTTTTTGCATCAATATCAAGAGACTTCTTTAATTCAATAAGCTCTGTTTCTAATGCCTTAAAAGACTCTTTAGATTTTTTGAACTCAACCATAAAAAACTCAGTAAACCATAGCTGAATCTCATTAAAAGCTGCTTCAATTTCATGAGACTGATTAAGACTCTTAAGCTTTTCAAATCCTCTAGAAAAGTCATTGAGGTTTTTATATTCTTGGCGTGAGTCCCGGGAATTAATAGTAGAGAGTATTTTTTCAAGTTCTGATCTGGCTTTTTTAAGTTGTTCGGAAATAAAGCCATGCTTGGTACGGTTAGTTTCACATTTTTGTTCCAGCTCTTTAAGCTTTGTCTGCCAATGATCTTTTTGTTTGTTTTTTTCGTCGTCCTGTTCCTCAATCGTCTTAAGAGCTTTTGACGTTGAACCTTCTGGAATGAGGGGAGTCAACTTTTGTCTCAGTTGCTGAATCTCTTGTAATAATGTTGTTCGAATCGTGGCGTCTTTAGTTTTTTCTAGATTACGCTCACCAGCTTCAATATGACCTTGTTCTAGACGTTGCTTTAGGTCATTAGCTTCTTGTTCGAGTTTTTCACGCTGATGCCTAAATTCATGCTGTTTTTTTAAGTAGTTTCTTGCCAATGAAAGCTCACTTGGTATTTCTGGCAATCGACTTTTTAAGTCTTGATAAGAGCGTTTAATAATGAGTTCAAGGTTTGACTTGGCTTTAAGGCATTCCTCATGAATATCATTTTGGTGGCTCCACTCATCGCGAAGTTTGAGTCTTTCTTCGTTTTTTTGTTTGAGCGCTTGTTCTATAAGTTTGGCTTCTGATGCATTATCTTCAATAACTCGTATCTTTTTACCTAATAGGTCGAGTTTCTTTTCTAGCTCAGCCTTATTAAATTCATTTTTATTAATCTTAAGTTCGCTGCAATATTTAATCAGATTATCATTATATCTTTTGAGTTCTATCTCCGTCGATTGGATTTCGCTCTTCATTGACTTAACTTTCTCTTCAAGACTTTCTATTCGAATTTCTTCCGCTTGAATCTCTTTTTCAAGCTGGTTCATGGAGTTTAAGTCTTGAACTGATTGTGACTTGTTTAGATGAAGTTGTTTAACTTTCTCTTCATTCCAATCGTTTCCACAGATAAGGCAATCATCGCCCTCGTGATGATGCTCAATAATTGTTGAAATGGCTTGTTCAAGTTCAGCTTGTTTCTTTTTAAGTTGCAGGTTTTCAAGTCTCAGTTGGTCTTTTTCAACCTTATCTTTTCGAAGTGTAAACTGCTTTTGAAATTCTTCTTTTTCTATATTTTTATTTTTAATCTTTCTTGAAATCTCATCACTGCTTCTGATGCTTTCATCTAATGGGCCGATATAGCGATTTAAAAGGGAGTGCTCTTCTTTAAATTGATCCAGTTGATTGAACTCTTCTGGATTAACAATGAGTTTACTTTTTTTAGTTTCGAGCTGAACGAGCTCAGCGCTTAATTCACTGCCACGAACTTTAGTCTTATCCATCGCAGCTTTTGCATTTTCTATTTTTGATACATTGATATTGAGCTGGTTTAAAGATTCATTCCATTCAGCCATTAAAGCATCAATGGCATTTCTCGATATTTCGGATAATAATAGATAATCTGAATCAAGTTTGAGATCTTCAATTGTTACTGTAATTTCTTTCTGTCTTTGATTCCACTTCTCTAGATTAATTTGCCATTGTTTTTCAGTTTTTTCTCGCTCAACGTCTTTTTGAGCAATAGTGCTTTCTAAAATTGTTTTAGAATCTAGCTCTTTTTCAAACTGAATAGCTTTTTGTAACTCATCTCTTCTTCTATCTCTAATCGTTTTAAAGGCATCAAAATCTTTTTGCCAAACGCGATATTCGTCTTTTGATTTTTGCAAGAGATCGTTACTTGTTTGAAGCTCCAGCAAGGCACCTTGCTCTTCACCTTTATAACGGTTGATGTCTTTTATCCATTTTACGAGTTCGTTGAGTTGGTTTTCATCTTTTTGGAAGCATTCGACATTATGTTCAAGCGTTGGTCTCTCTTTTTCAAGTTCGACCACTTTTTCTCGCATTGCTTTAAGATCGTCTTCACTGAAGGGGAGTCCACCTTCGATACGAGCTTCTAGTTCACCTTGGACTCTGGACATCTCTCTTATTTTTTCTTTTAAATTTTTGTTCAAACCAGATAATAATTCTGCACCAGCTAAATTTTCTAAAATGAGTTTTCTTTCAGTAAAGGTTGCTGTTAAAAATTCAGCAAATTGGCCTTGGTTTAAAATAATGGTTTTTTTAAATTGTTCAAAATTAAGACCAACGATGGTTTCGATGTCCTGATCCGTCATCTCGCCGTTTGCTAATAACTCTTTTGTATATTTGGGTCTAAGTATACCATTCTTGTCGATATGTTTTTTACAGCGCCATAAAGCTCTATAAACCACACCATTACTACTAAACTCTAAATCAATACTAGCTTCAACTTCATCTTGAGTGACATATTCCCATTGATTTAATGTTTTTTTGTAGGTGTTGCCATATAAGGCTAGTGAGATGGCGGTTAACAGCGATGACTTACCCGATCCCGTTGCACCGGTGATGGCAAAGAGTTCTTCGTGACCTAGGGCCTCTCCAAAATCAATAATATGCTCGCCTCTTAGAGAAGTTATATTATGGAGTTTGAGTTTAATAAATCTCATGAGCGTTCAAGCTCCTCAATCAGAGATTTAAAGTCTTCTAGAAGCTGTTCACTAGGTTTTTCTTTTGAAGGGTATTTCTTTTTATAATAAAGCTTAAAAAGTTCTTCAAGGTTAGCACCACCACCACCAATATTGGTGATGAGATGAGCGTGCTCTTTTTCTGAACTTGAGAGAGCGCCACTTTGTCCTTCAATTTGAAGTGATAAGAGTTCCCATGGTCGCTCGACTTGATTAAGGATCTCTCTAATTTCATCTGCCAGTCCTGAGACTGCACCAGTGGCCTTTATTTTAATTTCTAATAATCCGGCCAATTCATAGTTTTGTTCATAATTT
This sequence comes from uncultured Halobacteriovorax sp., assembly GCA_964352405.1. Lineage (GTDB taxonomy): Bacteria > Bdellovibrionota > Bacteriovoracia > Bacteriovoracales > Bacteriovoracaceae > UBA4207. Next base: position 31,638 of record CAYGRY010000009.1, on the reverse strand, counting down.
AACAGTTCACCAGCAAGCTTGGTCTTTAAATCCTCTTGATCAAGCTTGATTGAGATGACTGGTCTAAATTCAGGAATTTCTATAAACGATTGTTCAATGTCTGTATCGTTCCATTCTAAGATAGAAATCTTTTTTTCACGTTTTTCATTAAACCTAAAGCGTATAGGCGAGCCGGGATAGATGGCCCTTGGTTTTTCTTCTCTAAGTCGCTGAGTCTGATGAATATGACCAATCGCCAGATCATCATAGGGTAGTCCCCAAAGAGAACTTGGAAGTCCATCAAGGCCTGAGATACTTACTGACTGCTCACTACCAGCAAGTCTAAAGCCACCAAACAAATGATGTGAGACAAGCATTCGCTTTGTTTTGTTTTCGCTCGATGATTGTTCGCTTTCAATCATTCGCTTCATGACATCGACAATACCGAGCTCAATTAACTGCTCTGGTTTTTCTAAAACCATTCTGGGAAATTCTGTCTCTGTAATCAGTTTTGAGCGCTGCACGTATTCTAAAACTTCGTGACTTCTAAAAAAAGGAAGAAGGTGGATAAACCATTGGTTTTTGCCTTCTTCTACCTTAAATACATAATCGTTTGGATTGAATTCGTTATCGGATGGGAATCTTCCAACCACATGGATATTTTTATTTTTGAGAAAGAAATTTGGCGCTTGTAAGAAGCGACCGGAGTCGTGATTACCGGCAATGATGAAGACTTTCTTTGAATGCTTATCCATGGCTTCTAGAAACTGATAATATAACTCTAGCGCATCATGAGGTGGGTGAGGCGTATCAAATACATCTCCTGCCATAACAAGCGCATCGATATTTTGCTCAAGCATTGTCTGCTCAAGCCAGGCTAAGAAGAGTTTTTGCTCAGGTAGGCGTGAAACTTTAAAAAGCTTCTTACCTAAGTGCCAATCTGAGGTGTGAAGAATCTTCAAATTACACCCAACCAATTCTAATTTGTTGGACCACTATCATTAGAACCGCCATTTTTATTACGGTTTCTATTTCTTCTATTGCGATTTGAGCGACGCTTTTTAGGACGTTCTTGTCCATCTTCAGTTTGAGTTGGTGAACTCGCTTGCTGAGTTGGTTTTGTCGTCTCTTCAGCACTGCTAGTATTGTCAGCATATGTTGAGTCTTCTTGCTCATCATCATCTTGAAACAAGCTGCTGGCCTGATTAAAGTCATCTGCTGTTTTTTGTTCAGCGACTTCAAGGCCGATCACACTTTGAGTTTCATCTTGAAAGAATGGAAGTTCTCTTGGGAATTGATAATCTTTTGGTGGTGTGACCTCCGGATTATACTGATTAATGGCATAACGACGTTTACGTCCTTGATCTGTAATCAACTCAAATTGCTCAATAAGAATATGAATGCGGTAAACGCGACCAATATCACCATTAGCCGTAGCGATGATTGAGCCCTCTTTTGGAAGAAGCTTTTTCTTTTCTACGTAAACGGCATCTTCAAATTTCATGCAGCATTTAATTTGTCCGCATACACCATTGATTTTTGTAGGCACTAGGGCAAGGTTTTGGTTTTTTGCCATCTTAATTGAAACAGAGCCATAGTTTTTTAAAAATGATGAACAACATGTTACTAGTCCACAAACGCCAATAGCTCCAATAGCAGCTGAGCGATCACGAACCGAGATCTGTCTAAGTTCAACACGAATTCTTAATTCAGATACTAGGTCTTTAACTAATGTTCTAAAGTCTACTCTGTTAGGAGCGTTAAAATAGAACACCGCTTTTTTACCATTTTGAGTAAACTCAACATGGGTCAGGGTCATATCAAGATTATGTTTTTCAATAAGCCTTTTTGCCATAATATCGGCATCGCGCTCACGGTGAATATGTTCACGCTGAAGAATAAGATCTTCTTCGCTGGCGACACGATTGATGGGACGAAACTTACCCATATTCTCATGATAGCTAATATCATAAGGAAACGAGTTCACGTAGCCTACGGATAGTCCACGATCACTCATGGCAACAACTTGTTGGCCGTAAGTGTAGCTTCGTTTACCAACTAAAAATGTATGTGGTCTTGAGTTTCCAGGAAAACGCACTCTTACAAGTTGAAGCTTTTCACCTGTCGCAAATGTTTCACCATCATCATCGCCGCTATCGCTTTGATCTTCATTATCTTGATCTGATGAATATTCTTCTTGCTCGGTTATCTCTTCGTTCGTCGTTTGCGTATTATCTGTTTCTATCTCATTTTGACCGTCTTCTGACGGATTATGTTGCATGACATTAAGTCCTTAATCATTTGTTCTAAAACAACCTATATTCTCGGGTTTTTACGAGAAAATGTCCATGCACAAAGCGCTTTAAAATTGGTGGAGGAATTAAGATAAAGTCGTGACTAAACTAAAAATTCTCTCATTTATCGAACTGTTAAAGGCTTTAGAGTGTTGATGATGTTTTGATGCGTCGAGTATCTCTTCAATAGTCTTCGGGTTTTCAATATTCACCAAACTCCAATTCAACAATCCTTGAATCACTATGGCTTCATTTTCATATTTACCCTTGCTTAGAAGGCTTAATTCTCCAGCTAGTTTTGGAAGCTGGCTGGAAAACTCGAGATCAGCATCAAAGTTATTTGGATATTGGGCGGTCCAGCGCCTCATGAAGTCAGCGAGAGATTCCTTGGGCTTGGCCATGAGTTCTTCGACAGGTTTTGGTGGATTCAAATTGAGTTTAATCGCTCTGGACTCTACCGTTGAAAGAAGTGGCGTAGCGCCGGCGTTTAAAAAGAAAATGGTGCAATGATCAGTTGGCTCTTCTAATGTTTTTAATAATTTATTAGCGTAGCTTGAACCAATCGTTTGCGGCTTTTCGACAAAGATAAACTTCCATGGAAGTTCTAAAGGCTTATGCGCCATCGCCTGAAAAAGCGGATCAAAATCTTTATTTTCAATTTTATACTGATCCTCTTCAGGAGTAAGCCATAAAAGATCAGGATGACCTTGATTAAAGCGGCGCTCATTTTGATTAGCGTCTTTATTTTGATCAAAGAGAACACTAAGAATAAAATCTTTTGACCACTGTTTTAAATAATCTTCAGAGGAAGAATTTAAGATATAAAAATGTCCAAGGCTTCTTTTAGAATATCTTGAAAGGAGTGCTTGGCCTAATAATTCTTTCATGCTTAATCGTCATGCTGATGGTACTGATCTTTTTTTGTCGCTAACAATTGATCTAGTCTCGCTAGGATATCAACGTTAACAGCATCAAAATCTCTCTCTCCATCAATCACTGAAATTCTATTCGGAAAAAGTTGAGCGGCTAGATCGTATCCTTCAACTAATTTTTCGTAAAAGCTATTACCTTGTCTTTCAAAATAATCTTTTGGAGCGTTCCTCATTTTTTGTCTAGCATGAGATGTTTGAACACCAATTCTTAGGTAAAAAGTTAGGTGAGGTACAAGACATAATGGAAAGGCACGGTGAAGTTCAAGAACTGTACTCGCTCCCAAATCTCTAGCAAGGCCTTGATAGGCGATAGTGCTATCGATATAGCGGTCACAAATAATTGCTGTGCCCGGAACTCCGAGTTCCTTCATTACAACTTCATGCAGCAATTGAGCTCTTGATGACGCAAAAAGATGAGCCTCAGCCAAAGGGTGAAGATCATGATTGGCGCCTAGAACCGCTTGACGCAGACGCTCACCAAATGAAGTTCCACCTGGTTCTCTAACAATCAGGACACGCATACCCTTCTTCTCAAGATAATCGATAACTGATTGAATTTGAGTTGATTTACCAGCTCCCTCAATGCCTTCAAAGCTTAAAAAATATGAGCCAGGAAAGGCCGGAGTACGAAAATTCGATAAAAGTTCTGGAGATGGGGTGTTTTTATTCATGCCAAACGTTAGCACAAACTTAAGCGGCGACTCAATAATTTAGTGATTAGTAAGAATCGTATTCGTTTTCGTTAACTTGGTCATACGACTCTGATTCACCCATCACAGCTTTATCAGGAGCATCTGATTCATAGATTTTTGCAAAGTCGTTTTCGGCTTGTTTTTCCGAATTAATAAAACGATCGTCTTCAAAATTAGCCTGTGAACCAGAACCTTCTTCTAATAATTCTTGTTGATAATCATCATCAGGATAAACACTTTCTTTCGATAGTTTTGAGCCAATAGGATCTTGCTCTAATGGACGATCATTTTCATAGGCAAAATCATTATCATCACGATTCACTGGCGCAACGATACTATCTCTAAAGGCTCTTGATTTTCTAAAGCCTGATGTTGCAGAATTATTTTTTTTCACATTATTTATTATTCTTTGTGAAAATGGATTCTCGTTTCTTTTAACATCTTGTCCTAAACGATTAGGTGCTACAGGAGCAGATTTTGGCTTATTTTGAGTTGCTATTGATCTTACATTATCTGGCGTATTTGATGATGAACGTAGTGGTTCAACAGGTCTTGAAGCCAGCCAAGCTGCAAAGCTTAAGCCTGCAGCAATAGCACAGACGGCGGCCACGACAACTTTTGGAATTGGTGCAGAATCAACTTCAACTTGAGAGGTGAGAGGCGAGGTTTTTCCTGCTTTACCTGATTGTAAATTCTCAAGATAGGCCAGTGATGCAATAGCATCAGTTTCAATTGCTTTTGAATTCGTATTAAGTTGAGTTAGATCTTTTTCAACTTCATCGAATGAATTATTAAAAACCTGCCATTCAGGCATAAAAGGAAGTTCACCTGATGGAGTAATATTACGACGATCAAACTCTTCAATCTCGTAAACTCTTCCCCAACTTTGACCGGCATCAGAACTAATCTGATCACTGACTAAGACTTTACCATTTCTTAATTTATCATCGATTTCTTCAGCGCTATGAGGTCCGGTTTTTTTGCCGTCATGAAGTAAAAAGAATTCTTCATGCTCAATGTTGAGATCATTTCTTGCGACCAATTGAGGTTTTCTACGTTGGAAAAAAGGGTGCTGCAAAATAGGGATCCAATCTTCTGCTGCAAACTGACTAACAAAGCATGAAACTGGAAAATTAGCATCCTGGGCGACGTAGGCTTTGAGGTCTTGATTGTAGATAGGTCCAAGACGAGTCTCACCGAGGCGAATCTCAAAGAGATCCTCTGCTGCAAAGGCTTTTGGATTAGCGACAATTATATTCTTTAGTGCCTCAAAGTTATCATTTGGGACTAAATCATCTAGTGTCGTTAATTTTTTTGCTGACTCAGACACATTTTCCTCCGTTAATACGGCGTCTACCTGTGTCCTATCGGTGAATGGAGTAAAAAGCTGAGATTATTGATGTTATTGAGGCAATAATTGCCAAAAAAAAGCGGACTCTTTCGAGTCCGCCTTATTAACCAATGAATTTAGTCTTAATTAGAATGCACTTAACATGAAGTAGAATGCAAATTCTTGAGCCTTAGTAGCTTCGCTGAAGTTACTAAGAGATAGCTTTTTACCGTCGTCACTTTCAAGAGTGTTTGCAGTGTAAACAGCACCAAGAATTTCTGGAGTAATTTGGTAACCAGTTTCAAGAACGTTATAGATATTTGCTGATTGAACGCCACCGACAGTTCTACCGATAAATGGCTCTTGAACGAAAGCAACATACCATTTGTCAGTGATTTGGAAGTTCTCAACAAATGAAGCATATGCATATGTGTCATTTGTGTCTTGATCAGCTTTATTCATTCTTTGTGTTTTTGCACCATAAAGAGTTCCAGAAAGGCTGAATAGGCTGTTGAACTCATGTGAAGCTTTAACAGAAGCACGAGTCAAACCATATTGGTTTCTAGCATTTCTATCAGTTGGAGCTGGGTATAAACGCTGTTCAAGTTTTGCAGACATGTTGATGCCGTGATCAGCTTGAGTAAGAATCTTACCTCTGTTGTATGAAAGAACCATACGATTCATACGAGTATCTTCTTTTCCAGTTCTACGATCGAATAAGAAGCGGTTTTCAAGTTTAACTGAGTCTTTATCAGTTAGCTTGTAACCAAGATAGATAATTGAAGTGTTTAGAAACCCTTCCATACCTTTGGCAGTTGCTGTTTCAGAAAGAACGTCCATGCTTAGTGGAGATTCTTTAAGCTGTTGGTAGATGTTACTAAGAGATGTTGTTGATGTTGAGGCAGCTTGAGCACCAAGTGATGATGTAAGTGCCAATAATGCTACTACTTTTGTCAATTTCATATATCGCTCCTAAAAAAGGTCTAACAGAATTAGTTGTCAGTTTTTTGTAAACTCTGAAGGGCAATTTGCCTTTAAATGGGTATTATGCGCAAGATTTAATTTAGACATGAGAAAATCTTACATTGATTGTAAGACTTTGTAAGATTGTGAGCATTAGCTTAACAAGTTGAGTTGGTTAATGAGACAATATGACTCCAAATGACGAGGGTTTTTTGTTGCGCTGCATTATTTTTTTGATCATTTTCTTGTTTCAACGATCATTATCTCTTCTTTTGAGAGGATTAGGTCTTTTTAAACAGCGTTTGGAATTCGAAAACCTCAATTTTTCTGATTCTGGATGCTCTGCATGGCAAGAAGCAGGCTCCTTATACTGGGCCTTTCACTGTTCAAGTGAAGGAGAGTTTGAACAACTCAAGCCTTTAATGATTAAGGCCATTGAGGAGGATCAAAAGATTGAGGTGATTTTCACCTCTCCGAGTGTTGAGCGCAAAGTTCAGCAGTTATATCATAACTATCCAGACTCAATTCGCTATCTACGCATGCCTCTGCTAACAAATTTAAGACTTACAAGCTGGTCTAAAGCGAAAGGTCTTATCATGTGTCGCTATGACTTTTTCCCTGAACTTTTATTGTTTCCAACGCAAAAAAAAGTCTTAGCTTGGGCAAGTCTTAAGGGGAAGAAACCGAGTTTATGGCTAAAAGCTGTCTACAAAAGCTTTGATCTCGTTATTGCCAGTACTACGCAACAAGCTTTAGCTTTAGAGAGTTTAACTCATAAGATGACCGGCGTTGAGATTGCCACTTATGACTTTAGACCCTTACAAATAAGACAAAGACTGAATGAATCTCAAGTGCCAAAAAAGTTAGTTGAGTTAATTCAATCTCAAGCGAATGAAGATAAAATCATTGTCGGTAGCGCTTGGGAGAATGATTTTCACCTCTTCGATCAGTTATTGAAGGATTCGAAGAATGTTCATTTATGGCTTGCTCCTCATCAGTTAAGCAGTATTTCCTTAGATGATATTAAGGCCTATTGGAATAAACACTTCCCACGTATTGAAGTTGTTTCTCTAAATCTTAAGCAAATTGATTCATGGACGCTTGAAAAGCTCTTACAAAAAAAAGATCGAACCACAATTTGGCTTTTAGAGTCTCCTGGAATCTTAGTTGAGCTTTACTCACTTTTTGACTACTCCTACGTTGGAGGAGGATTCGGACGATCTATCCATTCTGTTCTAGAGCCTGCGGTGGCGGGTTGCAATGTTTGCTGTGGGCCAAAAATTCATCGTTCAACTGAGATTGATTTAGTAAATGAATTATCACCCGGGCAAGTTAGCGTTGTGAACACGGCGAGCGATTTTTCCACATGGTGGAATAGGGCCCATCAGACATCAAAACCCTTAGAAGATGACAAAGCTTTTAAAGCCATGGAGAATTGGATTAAGAAATCTGATGAAATTATAGGATTGACTCTTGCTCACTAAAAACGTCGATCAAGTTGTGATCGGTAAAAGTACTTTTTCTGTTCTTTTAGGACTCCAGCTCTTGCAATCTGGAAGTAATGTTTTATTACTCGATGATGATCGCATGGGTTACGGCGACCTCTACGAAAAATTTATTAGCGAGACCACTCTTCAATCTTTGCAGGCTTGGGGAGAAGAGTTAGGTGCAGAACCGCTGGTTAATATTTCTCATTTTATAAGTTTCTCAGAACATAATATTCATCTCGACTGTGAAGGTTTAACTAGGCGAGTGAAGCTTACGTCATCGCCAACTTCAAATATGATGGAGCTGGCCAGAAAGCTTGGTTATCCTGAAGACAAGCAGTTCTTCCCTGATAAAAAAGAATTTGATGAAGAAGTGATGGCTTCTCTTAGTCGTTTAGGTAAACACCTGTACCGCTTTCAAACACTTTCTCAACTTGATGCTAAGGTTTTAACTAATCAATTGCCAAAAGATCTCGTCGCTTGGGCAGAGCCTATCGTCTTACCTTTTTTAGGGCGAAAACAATTAAATCTTAATCGTCCTTGGGATGCATTCTTTTATGTCGCCAGAGCGATTTATCATCAGAAGTTTTCTCTAGATTTCTCTGCTGCAGAAATTTGGCATCTTTTAATTGAGGCCATCTCTCCTCGCTATGAACTTGATGCCACTAAATTAGTCTCTAGCCTCGTTGATGTATATCAACTTCGTGGCGGTCAATTTAAAAGTACACGAGTTAGAGAATGGATGTTTTATAAATCTTCTCCTTGGAGTTTAGAGCTCTCAAGTTATGAGGGGATTATTCACCCTAAGAAGCTTGTCTTAATGGGCTCTCATAGTTCTGCTATCGGTTTAGAGCTCGAGCCAAGTGGTAACTCTTATATTTCTGTTTCTATGAAGTTTGAGTCAAACCAGGCCAAGGATCTTTTCCCTATAGGTGCTAGGCACTTTGTTTTTTCTCCTAAAGATGTAGGAACAGATTTTGGACTTTGGTCAATCAAGCATATTGGAAGTGGCTATATCAATGTTGAAGTCGCGGTTAGAAAACGTGAAGGGATGAAAATTGAGTTCCTATCTAAACAGCTTTATGCCAAGTCTAAAGACATCTTAGATAACCATTTCCCTTTAAATCAGTTTACTGCGCTCTCATCAAAGTTAACTCAAGGACTAGAGCTTTGGATTGATGAGCACTTTCATAAACCAAGAAAGCTTCGTGGTGAGATTCTTTTGCCTGCCAATATCAAACTAAAACAAGTTCTCTCACCTGGTAAAACTGAAGTCGTTAAAAATGTCAGTTATTTTGGCCCTGGAAAGCGTGACCGCTTAGGTCTTATTAGCTCTTTAATAGATATGAAAGATTCTTTGCCTAGGTTGCAGTGATGAGCTCTAGCCGTCAAAATAAAGTGATGAAGTATCGATATAGAAATCAAAAAGGCCAAACTTCAGTTGAGTATATCTTAATGATTGCTGCCATGATCGCTGTGATGTCGAGCGTATTTGGCATTATTAAGGAAAGATTTGTTGGAGACGGCACTTGTCCCACACCAGAAGCTTCACTTATGTGTCGATTAAACTCACTTTGGAAGTCTGATAATCCAGGTGATTTCAAAAGATTTCCGCTCTAAGTACTTGTTTTTACATAGACCTCCTTGTAAAATTTACAGTCAATAGCCATTTTAATGCATGAAGTCGTCAAAAATGATAGAAATGATGCGATTTGTCTTAAGTTTTAAAAATGAACTTGTGGCCCGACACACACTCGGTTCCACAATAGAAGGAGAGTTCAATGAAAACGACATCGCAAAAGTTGCAAATTATGGCCATGCTGATTGGTTTTGGTTTAAGCACACAGGGCTTCGCTCAGACTGCAGATATCTTAGAAGATACTGATGCTGTTCTAAACTCTGATCAAATTGACATTGATGGTATGTACGAACAACCTCGTGAGTCAGCCGCTCAACGTATTGAGAAAATGCGTAAGCAGCTTGAAAAGAAAAACGAGGAAATGGTCTCAAAGAAAATTGAGGACATGCGTATCAAAGAAGAACAGAAACTGGCCAAAAAGCTTCAAAAAGCTTTTAACGGTGGAAATCTTGGTAACGTTGACGAAGTTTCAACGGCTCAAGCCGCTCCAGCAAAAGTTGTTGCAGTAGCTCCAGTGGTCGAAGAAAAGAAAACTGAAATCAAGCGTAATAAGATTATCCCAGTTTTTGGTGTAACAACTTTTTCTGGTGAACAAATTGAATTTGAATCTAGCTTTAATGCTGGTCTTCAAGCAGAAAGTTTAATCACTGATAGAATTTCAATGGGTCTAGGTATTAACTATACTTCAATGAAAATCTCTGACGTGGGTAACAACTTTAATAATAACTACAATTATAATTTTGGTTATTACAATAATTTCGGTACCAACGGTCGTGAAATTGATTATTCAAATATCGCGATTGAAGCTAACTCTAAGTTCTTTATTACTGATATTGATTCAAGCTTTCGCCCATATATCGGTGCTGCTCTTGGTTATAATCGTTTAAGCATGAGTTATAATAGTGATAATGGTGCGCAAAACTTTAATATTGGTAATCAAAACTTCGGCCAAGAAGCTCAAAGAAGTAGCAGTATCTCAGGGTCGATCCTTGGTGGTATGGAAGCTTCGTTTACCGAAAATATCGGTGTGACTCTTGATCTTCGTTATACTAGAGCGTTAACAAGTGGTTTTGCTCAGGATCAAGGAACAACAGTTCAACAAAGTCCTGACCAATTGCGTTTACAAAATATTGGTGAAGCGATCGAAGATGCTAACCAAATCTCTGTAGGTGCCGGCTTAGTTGTTAGATTTTAATAAATAGTTGAAAGAATTTTCAAAGGCCGTAGGGTTTGTCGTCCCTACGGCTTTTTTGTTTTTAACGCACACTTTTCACTCAGTTATTTTCCCCACTAGGTAAATTGTCTAACCTGTTGATTCAACTTTAACTGTGCCTTGTTTTCGATTATCCTTTCATGGTCTTTAACTCATTTTATTCTAATGATTCTCTAAACTTTGGAAAGGAGAATGGCCATGGCGTCACAATTAAGCGGAGCAGTCTATATCGTAGATGCTCGAAGATCCCCACAAGCTAAATCCGGTATGGATTTAAAAGAAGTCGCGGCTCCATATTTGGGCGCGTATCTTGTTCGAAAAATGCTTGATAATTTAGGCATTCCAGATGATGCAGTTGATGAAGTCATTTTTGGTAATACAGGTTCTCCTGCAAAATATCCAAACGTCGGACGAGTCATTGCACTTGAAGCAGGTCTGCATAAACGCACTAGCGGTTACACTGTTCACAGAAACTGTGCCTCTGGTTTAGAAGCGGTTTCTCAAGCCTTTCTAAAAGTTGCAAGTGGTCGCAGTGAAATTATTGTGGCCGGTGGTGTTGAGAATATGTCTCAAATGCCATTGATTTATTCTAAAGAAATGACTGAGCTTTTCATGAATGTCATGAAAGCAAAAAGTGTCGGTGACAAATTAAAAGCTTTAGCTGCTTTTAGACCACCTCATCTGTCTCCAATTATTGCGATAGAACAAGGTCTGACTGATCCATTTTGTGGCCTCAATATGGGACAAACGGCAGAGAAATTAGCTCGTGAGTTTGGTATTACTAGAGAGCAACAAGATACATTTGCTAATCGTTCCCACCAGCTTGCAATAAAAGCTCAAGAAGAAGGTCGTTTTAAAGATGAAATCGTGCCTCTTGCAATAGGTGATAGACTCGATAAAATTCTTGCCCAAGATGTAGGCCCACGTGCTGGAAGTACAGTTGAAGGTCTTGGCAAAATGCGCCCTTATTTCGAAAAGAAATCTGGGACTGTGACTGTCGGTAATGCATGCCCAATCACTGATGGTGGTTCTGCCATCGTGTTCATGAGTGAAGAGGCCGTTAAAAAATATAACGCTACTCCAATTGCTCGAGTTGTTGATTATCATTTCCACGGTCTTGAACCAGAAAGAATGGGAATGGGCCCTCTAGTTGCTATGGATGGAGTATTTCGCCGTACAGGTCTGACTTTAGAGCAAATGGACTTAGTTGAAGTCAATGAAGCTTTTGCTGCTCAAGCCTTGGCCGTCCAAATGGCAATGAAAGATGAAAAGCTTGCTGCACGCTTCGGTGTTAATAAAGCTTGGGGTGAAATCGTTGATGAGAAATTTAATGTCAACGGTGGTGCAATCGCTCTAGGCCACCCAGTAGGTTCAACGGGCTCTCGTCTTGTCGTTACTCTTGCTCATGAGCTTAAACGTCGTAAAGCAAAATACGGTGTTGCTTCATTATGCATTGGTGGTGGCCAGGGTGGCGCTGTCATTATTGAAAACTTAGTTAAATAATTTTAAGGATAATATATGTCTTACAAACGCATTAGTTACGAAGTAAAAGATAAAACTGCTTGGGTTGGTTTTGGTTTTAATTGTGACAAGTCTATGACTGTTTTAGACGAACAATCTCTAGTAGAACTTAGAGAAATTGTTGAACGTCTTCATGTTGAGTCATCAAGTCTTTCGGGCGTAGTTTTTCACTCTCATAAAGATCGTTGTTTCTTGGCAGGTGCCGACATTAATCTTATTGATTCAATGAAAACTGAAAGCGAAGCCGCTGACGGTGCTGAACAAGGCCAGCAGATCTTTAACCGTATTGAAGACCTGTCAATTCCTACAGTGGCAGCCGTTCACGGTGTATGTGTTGGTGGTGGAACAGAACTCGTTCTATCTTGTAAAACAATTATCGCTTCTGACGACGATTCGACAGCGTTTGGTTTACCAGAAGTAAAACTTGGATTGATTCCAGGCTTTGGTGGAACGTACAGAATGCCTAAGCGTATTGGTCTTCCAGGTGCGCTTGATCTTATTTTGACTGGAAAAATGGTCAAAGGTTATAAAGCTAAAAAATTAGGTTTAGCTGATGAGACCTATCCAAAAGAAAATCTTTTAAAGATGGCAGAAACCTTCTTTAAGAAATCAAAAAAGAAAGAATCTCTTAAAGAACAAATTGGTCATTTCGCGGCTGATAATTTTTTAAGTAAAAAGATTATTTTCCAAAAAGCTCGTGAAAATGTTCTATCGAAAACAAAAGGCTTCTACCAAGCTCCTCTTAAAATTCTAGATGTCATGGAAGCTGGCATGATGAAAGGAAGAAGCTCTTACCTTTCAAGTGAATCTCAAGCTTTTGGAGAGTTATGCGTTGGCGAGCAATCTAAAAATCTTCGTCACATTTTCTTTATGACAGAAGAAGCGAAGAAATATCCTGGTCCAGCTGCAACAGATACGAAAGTACAGATGAAGCGTGGTGCAGTTCTAGGTGCTGGTACTATGGGTGGCGGTATCGCTTGGCTGATGGCCGATAACGGTATGGCGCCAATTATGAAAGACCTTAATCCAGATGGCCTTGCTCTAGGGCTTAAGCAGTCTTCAAAGAATTTTGCTGAAGCACTTAAACGCAGAAAAATGACACCAGAGCAATTTGAACGTAAGCAGCGCTCAATTACTTGTCAGCTTGATAACTCAGGTTTCGAAAAAATTGATCTTCTTGTTGAAGCCGTTGTTGAAAACATGGATATTAAAAAGAAAGTTTTTGCTGATACTGAAAAGTATGTCCGCCCTGATGCAATCTTAACATCGAATACTTCCTCTTTAAGTGTTGAAGAGATGTCAAAAGCGCTTGAAAGTCCTGAGCGCTTTGCAGGTCTTCACTTTTTTAATCCAGTTCACCGTATGCCTCTAGTTGAAATCATCACACATTCAAAAGTATCACCAGATACGCTTAAGGCTCTTTATGAATGGGTTTTAAAAGTTAAAAAGACTCCGGTTATCGTTAAAGATGGCCCAGGCTTTTTAGTTAATAGAATTCTTATGCCTTACCTTAATGAAGCGGGCTTTCTTCTTGAAGAAGGTGTGTCAGTTAAGGATCTTGATGATGCTTGCTTAAACTTTGGTATGCCAATGGGCCCATGTAGGCTTTTAGATGAAATCGGTATTGATGTTGGTGTTAAAGTTGCTCATATTCTTCACGATGGTTTAGGCGATCGTGCCATGGCCTCAAACTTTTCTGAAAAGATGGTTGAGAAAAAATGGCTTGGTAAGAAAACCTCTATCGGTTTTTACAAGTATGATGAAAAAGGTAAACCTGCTGGGGATAACGACGAGCTAAGCTCACTTCTTCCAGCAAAATCTAAGAAGATGAGTGAAACTGATATTCAGATGCGCGTTTTCTTACCTATGATTAATGAAGCTTCAATTATTCTTGATGAAGGAATCGTTGATCGTGCAAGTACAGTTGATCTAGGTCTTATCTTCGGAATCGGCTTTCCTCCATTTAGAGGTGGTCTTCTTAAGTATGCCGATGGTGAAGGCTTAGATCGTATTCTAGAAGCGTTAAATAAGTATGCCAGTGAAGTTAACCCTCACCGTTATGCTGCTAGTGAATTTCTTAAAAAGCTTGTTGCTGATAAAAAGAAATTTTATGAGATTTAATGGGTAAGGCCTTACTAAGATTTTTCTTTCAGACGATTTTTCTATCCCGCCAACGTCAAAAGCTTTTGCTCTTGGCCTTGGCGGGATTGTTTATTTCAAGCTTTGCACTACTCGTACTTCAAAGTGCTATGGGTGGTCTTCAAGGTAAGCTGATTGATCGATCCAAATCGATTGAAGGGCTTTATGTGTTAGAAGGTGATGCGACCCTTCCTTCTGAAAACTTAGATCAATTGATAACAACTTTAGAATCCATGGGCGTTAATCCTGTTAAGGAATTCGAATTAGAACTTCTGTTACAGTCCGGCGCATATCTTTCTCCAACGATTGTGCATGGACTTGATTTAGCAAATCTTCCAAAGTTTTTAGCAGAAAGAGAAGTCGAACTTAATGAAGCCATTTTACCATATGATTTAGCCTCAAAAATTGGCGCAGGACCTAGTGAGCAAATTAGACTGATATCACCTGCTCATACTGATTTCTTTTTAACTGAGGTTCCAAGAAGTGTTACTGTTCGAGTTGAAAGACTTATTGCGACTGATGTTCCAGATATTGACGCGATTCATTTATGGGTTAAATCAACTTCTCTTTATAATTTAACGCGTGAAAAGAAAGTGAACCGTATTAGGATTTATCAGCCGCTTAAATCATCACAGATCAAACAATTAAAAGATCAATTTAACACTTGGAAATTTATCACTTGGGAACAAAGACATGAAACCCTTGTCTGGGCCTTAGGGCTTGAAACCACTGTCATGGTCTTTCTCTTTACTGTTATGTCCTTACTAGTCGCTCTTTGTATTGTTTCAGGCTTATTTTTATTTTTTGATAAAATTAAATGGGATTTAGCAGGACTTTGGATCTTAGGTGCTTCAAAAAACCGTCTTAAAAATGCCAGTGCGGCTTCTTTAATGGTTATCAGTGCTGCTTCTTGCGGATTTGGTATTATTGCTGCCATTCTATTTTTAAAACTCTTTGCCACTTTCGGGATCGAAATTCTACCGGCCGTCTTTATTGACCGTGAAATTCCAATTCATATAACAACTGGCGGAATGTTAACGTCATTTTTTGTACCTTGCTTGATTGCATGGATTTTTAGTTTTTGGAGTTTAAAACAATTTCACCAATCACAAGATCATCTTTCTCTTATAAGATCAGCTTCATAAATTATTCATCGCAAGGTGCATTTTGCTTCTGATATTTTGGCCCTGGTTCACTCATACCTGCGCCATGTCATCAACTAAGTCTTTAAAAATATGTAAATTTTACTTGGCCTAAGTATTGCTATTCATTGAATAAAATCAATATCTCTGGAGGAGTAATGAAAAAACTTATGCTGCTTGCGTTGGTAAGCACACTTTTTGTCGCGTGTGATTCAATGAAGGGTGATCTGCAAGTAAACAATTCAATTACCGTAGAAAAGAAAAGTGGATTGTTTGGAAGAAAAAGAGAACTCATCACTATTGAAGAGGGAAGTTATGACGCTGTATTAAACCCAACTTCAAAAACTAATATCAATCTCGTTTTAAAAGTCGATGGAAAAAAATCAAAAATCCCATTTAGCGTGGCCCCTCATCAAGTTCTTCCAGAAGATGGAAAAGTTGTTATTCATTCAGCTGACTCTGGCCAGCCTTATGATCTTGAAGTTAATTCCGACACAACTTCTTCAAGATCTGGAGAATACTCAAGAACTGAGTCATGCGTCCTAGGCTATGAAAGTGTTTATCGCTGTCATACAACACCAGGTGAAACTGAGTGTCGTAACGTCCCAAGCCCATCAAATTGTTCACGTGATGATGATGGAGTTGTGACTTGTTCTGGTAATGATACTCGCCGAGTTTGTCACACAAGGCCTGGAACTAGAGAATGTGGTTATGAGCGAGAAGCGATATATGGACATCATCAGGTTTCATACGTTGATGTTACAACCTATAAAAACCTTAAAGCGTTTATCGTCGAAGGTTCAGCAAAACTTGCATCGTTTAAACATTCAAGTTCTTCAACTTCATCTCATTCAGTTGGAAGCTCTGCCTGTTACTAGAAAATCTTTTTGATAGATATTTTTGACTTGGTTATTTTCATCGAATAACCAAGTCATTGCATATCTTCTAGGTATTTTAATTTGTCCCGAATCAGCAAAAGTTCCAAATGTTCTATCAAGAAAAGTTGAAGTCACCCCATGATTAAGTGATGAGTTATGGAAATGGTGAAAAAAATGATGCTTTCTCAGAATGAGTCCGGCCTTAGTCTTTGGCTCACTTATATGAAATTGATAATGCATGTATTCATAAAATAAATACATGCCCACAAAACCAGCTGAAAAGATGAGTGCTTCAAGAAAACTTAACCAAAGAGTATTAATAGAGGTCAAGAGCGATAAAAAGATAATGGCCGCCCCTAGTTTTTTCCAAGTTGGAGCAAAATAATCTTTCTTTGCGTGATGTTTTTTGTGTTCATTAAAAAAGATGGCGGGAAAACGAAAGACATGACCACTAAAGCGGTGAAGGAGATACTCCAAAAGTGGCCAAAGAATAATCCCAATACTAAGTAGAGCTAGATACTTCATAGCAGTATTCTAGCTCTATTAAATTTTGGCGGCATTAACCTAGATTAAGACCTTTTTCCTATAGCTTTAGGTTCTTAAGTCCTGCAAAGGCATTGTTCTTCATGGATGCAGGTGGTGGAGTCTTCACTTTTGATTGTCCTTGACCAACGCCACGCTCAGCATAGGAAGTGGCGACACCTTGACCATCGTCTTTTTTAAGAGACAAAGAAACTCTTCCTCTTTCCAGATCAACCGCCATGACTCTTGCATTAACTTCTTGTCCGACCTTTAGAACTTCAAGTGGATTATCAACGAATTTATCTGCCATCTGAGAAATATGAACTAGGCCATTTTCTTTAAGCCCGATATCAACGAAGGCACCAAATTGAGTGATATTGGTAACAACACCTGGGTACCAATCATTTTCCTTTAGATCACCAATCTTAGAAATGTCTTTTCTAAACTCAAAGCTTTTAAACTCTGTTCTTGGATCCTGTGAAGGAGCACTAAGAGATTTAAGAATATCTTTGTGAGTAAATTCACCAAGCTCACTTAAAAGAGTTTTGTCAGATTCAAGTTTCTTAATAAGATCTTTATCTTCTTTTAATAATCTTAAATCGGCGCCATTCTTCTTCGCCCAGTTTTCTAGAATAGGATAACTTTCGGGGTGAATAAAGGTGGCATCAAGAGGATTTTCGCCGTTATAAATTCGTAAGAAACCTGCTGACTGTTCATAAACCTTGGCAGAAAAACGAGAGACCTTTAAAAGCTCAGCTCTATTTTTAAAACCACCAATTTTTTCACGGTGCTTAACCACATTTTCTGCCACACTTGGGCCAATGCCCGAGACGAAGGAGAGTAGTGGAGCTGAGGCGGTATTTAAATCAACACCTACATAGTTCACACAGCTTTCAACCACACCAGTTAGCTGCTTTTTAAGTCTAATTTGATTAACGTCATGTTGATACTGCCCAACACCAATGGATTTAGGATCAATCTTAACAAGCTCTGCAAGAGGATCTTGAAAACGTCTGGCGATTGAGATGGCACCTCTGACTGTTGGATCTTTATCCGGAAATTCTTTTCTGGCGATTTCACTGGCGGAATAAATTGAAGCACCAGCTTCTGAAATAAGTGTCGCCATGGCCTTGCCATCTTTAACAGCTTTAACATTTTTTTCGACAAAATCTAAAGTCTCTCTGCCGTAGGTTCCGTTTCCAATCGCGATATGAGTGACTTTAAATTGTTCGATAATGGCATCGATCACCATGGCCGATTTTTGAACATCTTGTTTTGGAGGGTGAGGGTAGACAACAGTATCAACCACAAATTTACCAGTATCATCGACGACCGCGACTTTAACACCCGTTCTAATTCCTGGATCTAGTCCGATAACGGCTTTTGGCCCAAGATAAGGTTGAAGCAAAAGGTTTTTAAGATTAACACCAAAAACATTAATGGCTGATTCGTCAGAGACTTTTTTAAGCTCACCTTTAACTTCAAGATCAAGTGAAGGGTGAATGGCTAAGTTGTGAGCTTTTTTAATGCAGTTTTCAACAAAGTCACGGCAACCGATTTTTGATAAATCAAACATTTCTGCACTGATGGCAGGAATCGCCATCTCTTCAGGGAAAACAACATCAACTTTAAGAACCTTTTGAGTCATACCACGGCGAAGAGCTAAGAATCGGTGGCCATGTTTGCTATCAGTAAGGGCCGAAATATTCTGTTCATATTCAAACCAGTCTTTGTATTTTGTATAATCTGCAACTTTATCTCCGTCCTTTCTAAGTGTTGAAACGATTTTTGCACTTCTCCAATATTCCTGGCGAAGCTTTTCTTTAACTTCTGGATTGTGAGCAATCTTTTCCATAATGATCGATTGAGCACCATCAAGAGCTTCTTTCCACGAAGTAATTTTGTGTTCTTTATTAATGAACTTAGTTTCGTTTTCTGCTTCAAGTTTTGCTAGATCAAGTTTGCCGTTCATAATCATTTCTGCAAGAGGAAGTAAGCCAGCTTCTTCGGCCATTTGTCCTTTTGTTTTCTTTTTTGACTTATAAGGCGCGTAGATATCTTCAATTTGATTAAGAGTGGTTGCCGCCTTAATCAGTTTTTCAAGTTGAGGTGTCATTTTTTCCATTTTAACAATGGTATCTAAAACATAGGCACGACGCTTTTCAATTTCGATACATTCTTCATAGGCTTCTTGAATTGCCTGAACTTGAGTTTCATCAAGTCCACCGGTCATCTCTTTTCTATAGCGAGTAATAAAAGGAATGGTACATTGTTCATCGAGTATGAGTTTTAAAACTGATAAAACGGAATTAGCAGTGATTTTCGTTTTGCTAACAGCGTAGGCGATAGCGCCTGTATCCATAGTAGTTGTAGTCATTTTATCCCTTTATCTTTAGACTCAAATAGTGAAAGAAAACGATAGTCATCCCGCTAGGAGATGACAATATTTCTGGAGAAAGTTTTTTAATGTCACAACAATTATGCGACATCATTGTGGGAAACGGAGTTGCGGCGCACGCATTTTTATGGACATACGCTAAAAAACTAAAAGCGAATAATTTAGACTTACCGCGTAGAATCGTTTGGATAAAATCTCCACTTATTCCAACTTGTAGCTTGACATCAACTTCAATAGTTTCGCGTGCAGGATTACAAAGAAATACGAGCCCTTTTGGTGATCAACTCATCGATGCCTACGACTTATTTGAGAAAAATTTTAGAGAATTTGATAGCGTCGAAGTTGCCTCTCAATCTCATTTACCCCATGGTGATCTGGAACAATTTAACAAACGTTATGCAGATGCTCCAAGCTCTTGTCTGATTGTTAAGAGTGAGCTTTTTTTAAAACAACTCGAAAACGATTTTTTAAAAGTCTTTTCGTCAAATCTTGAAATTATTCACGATACTGTTGTCTGTGAAAATGAACAAAGCATTCAATTGCAAAGTGGTGTAAGGAAATTTAATCGATTGTTTTTATTTTTAGGTGGTGGCAATAAACTTTATGACCATAACCCTGGTGGTAGAGCTGTCGTAGGGCAGTACGCACAAGCAACTATTGATTTAGGAGATAAAGGTTTTGTTCAATCAAAAGGGTCTTGTAATTTAATTTATCGATCAATGGATAAAACATTACTGGTTGGTAGCTTGGATGATAAAGCGGATGAACTTGGCTGGCCTGTGATGGCCCCTAGAGCAAAGGCGATTCAATCTTTTTTGAAGGATTTTAAAATTGACTTACCAAGTGATCTTGCCTGGAAAGTCCTAGCTGGAGTTAGACATAAAGGTGTTAAACGTTTGCCTTTTTGGGGGCAAGTTCGAACTAACGTTTATTCTGTCCATGGTTTATATAAAAATGGATATACACTAGCTTTTTTGGGCGCAAGTGAATTGCTCGTAGCACTTAATTAGCTATTTTTTACTTGTTTCAGTTGCAACAAAAATTGGTGAAAGACTTTCTTGAATTCTTTGTACTGTGTACTGAACAAATAAAACCGAAAAATATAAATAGCTAAGTGTTTTATAAGTGATATTGAGTGTAGGGCTTTGGGTGTTCATGACATTCCTTTTTCAAAGTCCCAAAAGAGCAGCACGCTCTTTAGAGACTGATTTAAAATTATCTATTTAATGAATCATTAAAAGCTTTGCATTCACTGGCAGCTTTCTTTTTGTCATAGGCATATGTTTTTTGAACACGACTTTCAAGTTGATCCATATGACCATTCAAACCTTCAATGTCTGAATTACTAAATTTAGGAAATGCAGTTTTAAGCTTTCCTTTAATAACATTCCATTCTGGTTTTTTCTCTTGAGTTTTCATTGCTGACTCCTTTTCATAGTTTAGAATTCAGCATGCTCTTTTTCAGAAAAAAGAAATATTTCATTGTTTCTATTGAATCTATATTAATTGCCAAAGTATGAGTGCTTCCATGTCTTTGTATTTGCTCTATTAGGTAAATATTAACTTCATTTAATATTATTCTCACATTTAAGGTGTAAGCTTTTTGCAGGAAGAGAAGATTTATAATTGTTTTCATAGATTTCAAGGAGAAATGTTATGAGTTTACAAATCTCGACCTATGACGAAAGACACGTATTTCTTAAACATCAACTCGATGATGCTTGTAAAAAATTTTCAAAATATTTTTTAGGTGAACCTATTATTCAATGTCGAATCTCTTGTTCCAAGAATAGGTATCAAGTAAAAATTAAGCTCAAAGCGGGTGGTAGAGAATTCGTCAGTGAAAGACTTGGGGTAAGCTCATTACCTTGCATTAATAGCGTGGTCGATAGTCTTATTCGTATGATTGATTCCGGAGGAGAGGTTGCACTTTTAAAGGGCGATAAAGTTGAGATTGATCATATTGGATTAAGATGTCGTCAGGATTAATTCTAAGAAACTTAAAGTGGATAAACATTTTAAGTTAAAATGGTGGCTTGAGGCAGAGTTGAACTGCCGACCTACGGGTTATGAATCCGTCGCTCTCACCAACTGAGCTACCAAGCCGTGTACTTTGACAAAAGTGCGCGTATCATAAATAACGTATAGGTGTCTGTCAACGAAAGTGATGCTCTTAAAATATGAAAAGTAGCCGAAACCACAAGCTTTTATCCAGGTTAACTCACCATGTAGGAACCTTTTGGTCCAATAGCATTGGCCTTCCTAAAAGTTGTTTAGTGGCCTTATCAGGCGGTATGGACTCTACACTTTTATTAGAAGTTTGCGCTAATCTGGGCCGCGTCCATGGCTTTAATGTCCGCGCTATCCACGTCGATCATGGAACCCAAGAAAAGCAGGCCATGATCGAAGCTCATCTGCAACAGCTTTGTGATGACAACCAAGTTGAACTCACGATCGTCAGAACTGAACTAAGTCTTATGGCCTCCAACTTTGAAGCGACCGCCAGAAATATACGTTTAAAACTTATTGAGAAGAACACCAAGAAAGATGAAGTGATTGTCTATGGTCATCATATTGATGATTCTTTCGAATGGTCATTGATGCAAAAACTTCGCTCTTCTCAAGTCATGTCCACACTTGGGATACCGCTCATTAATGGCAAGAAGGTTAGACCGTTTATGTGTTTAACTCGTGCGCAAATTGAATCAATTCATCATAAGCTTGGGCTGTGGCATTTTGAGGATATCTCCAATACTAATGAGCGATTCTCAAGAAATCATCTTAGACGAGTCATCAAAACTGAGTTTGCCTCTCGATATCCTAATTATTTAAAACATTATGTTCATTCTTCAAATGATCTAGCGAAGAAGTTAAATGTTAGTGTCTTTAAAAATGAAAGATTCGTGGTCAAAAAAGCAGAGGGTATTAGGGCGATTTTTTCTAATAACTTTGTTGGTTTAGAAGAAGAAATTTCTAATCAATATAAAGAACTTTCAAGTTTAAAAAGAAGTAGTGAGAGAGCAGAAATAAAAAAAATCTGCAAAGCTTTTATGGCCGGAAAAAAAGGACCTCATAACCTTCCAGGATATGTAAAAGCCTGGGGATTAAGTGGAGTGATTCTTTTAACCAATGAAATTGGCGAATTGAAGCTGATCAACCGCTACGACTTAACTTCGCATATTCCTGAACTTCTTCCAATTTCTCCAGCCGACGATTCAATCATGATAGCCGTGTGGAATGCTCCAAAACATTTAGTAAAAATCGGTTTAAAAAGTCATCCACTGGTGAAGTTGAATAAAAACTCTAACGTTATGCTTCTTCCTAGGACCAAATGGTTGCACTTCGTCAAAACAAATACCCATAAAAATATTAAATTGCAGTGGCAAGCTTTGAATTTTTAAGCGTTTTGTTGCTTCTTTGCCGGCCCCTTCGTACAATAAGAAACCAATTGTTTTCACGGTATGAAAACAATAGCTTTATGGTCAGGAGACACCCAAGTGAAACCACAACAAAAAACTCTAACATTTTGGCTCGTCGTTATATTAATGATGGCCCTACTCGCAAAAGTTACTCGCGAAACTGGCGAAGATTATAAAAAAGTCACTTATCCAGATTTTATTACTTCAGTTGAAACTGGAAAAGTTAAAGACGTAACCTTCAAGGGTAAAAATATTATTATCGGTACTTACGTTGAACCAGTTGCTGGTAAAGAACGCTTTAAGCTCACTGGTAATACAGGTGACGTTACTTTTAATCTTTTACGTAAAAATGGTTTAACTCCTGAATACGAAGAAGAAGAAAAACAAACGTTCTTCACATCATTGCTCCTTAACTGGGGACCAATGATTCTTCTCATTGTGATTTTCTATTTCTTCCTACGTCAACTTCAAGCAGGTGGTGGAAAAGCAATGAGTTTTGGTAAATCAAAAGCTCGAATGCTTACGCCCAATGATAAGAAAGTCACTTTTGGTGATGTCTCAGGTGTTGAAGAAGCCAAAGAAGAATTAGCAGAAGTAGTCGACTTTTTAAAAGATCCAAAAAAATACACTGCCCTTGGCGGGAAAATTCCTAAGGGTGTTATTCTCGTTGGTCCTCCTGGAACAGGTAAGACACTTCTTGCTCGCGCCGTTGCCGGTGAAGCCGATGTGCCTTTCTTTAGTATTTCAGGTTCTGACTTTGTTGAAATGTTTGTTGGTGTTGGTGCTAGCCGTGTTCGTGATTTGTTTGAACAAGGTAAAAAGCATGCTCCATGTATCATCTTCATCGATGAAATCGATGCCGTTGGTCGCCACCGCGGTGCTGGTATGGGCGGGGGACATGATGAGCGTGAGCAAACTCTTAACCAACTTCTCGTCGAGATGGATGGTTTTGAAGCAAACGACGGTGTTATCCTTATCGCTGCCACTAACCGAATTGATGTTCTTGATAGAGCTCTTCTTCGCCCAGGTCGATTTGATCGCCGCGTGATGGTTGGTGCTCCTGACGTTCGTGGTCGTCTTGGAATTCTTAAAGTTCATACCAAAAAGACTCCACTGGCTGAGGGTGTAAATCTCGAAGCTATTGCTAAAGGTACTCCTGGTTTCACTGGTGCAGACCTTGCCAACCTAGTAAATGAAGCTGCTCTAAATGCTGCTCGTTTGAGTAAAAAGAAACTTGATAATAGTGACTTTGAATCTGCTAAAGACAAAGTTTTAATGGGACCAGAGCGTAAATCGATGGTTATTTCTGATAAAGAAAAACGTGTCACGGCCTACCATGAAGCGGGTCACACACTTGTGGGAATGAATCTTCCTCATACAGATCCAATTCATAAAGTTTCTATTATGCCACGTGGTGGTGCTTTGGGTGTGACTCAAACTCTTCCAAACGAAGATATGTTGAACCTAACAAATGAGCGTGCTGAAAACTTTATTGCCTTTTTAATGGGTGGACGTTGCGCTGAAGAGCTTGTGTTTGGAGATATGACTAATGGTGCTTCAAACGATATTGAAAGAGCAACTTCGTTAGCTCGTAATATGGTTTGTAATTGGGGTATGTCTGAAAAAATGGGACCAATCAACTATCACAAAGCTAGTACCAACCCATTTGGCACAAGTTATGCTCCAGAGGATTTCTCTGGTTATTCAGAGCGAACAGCAGAAGCTATTGATGAAGAGATTCAGCGTTTCGTTACTAAAAACCATCAACTTGCCCTAAATATTCTTAAGTCAAATCGTGATGCTCTTGATCGTGTGGCCGAAGGTCTTATGGTTTGGGAAACACTTGATCTTCCTCAAATCAACGCGCTAGTTGCTGGTGAAGATATTGGTGTGCCAATCACTGAAAAAAAGAAAGCAGAAAATGCAAAAGCGGCCGAAGAAGCTGAAGCAAAGTCTGCAAAAGTTGTAAGCGGAGACGATCCACTTCCAGCATAATGTCGAATCCAATTAAAAATAAGTTTTCATATATGGGGGTTGTTAATGCAACCCCCGATTCTTTTTCAGACGGAGGCGAACTCCAATCAATCAATAGTCTTATTGCTAGACTCGAGAGCTGGCGAAGTTTTAACGCCTCTTGGATCGATCTAGGAGGAGAGTCAACAGCTCCATTTAATAATCCTGTTGGTCATCTTGAAGAATGGCAAAGAGTCTCACGTGCACTTAAGCATTTCAAAGATCAAGATAAAATATCAATCGATACTTTTAGAAAAGAGACGATCCTTAAATCTCTTGAGCATACGAAAATATCTTTATGGAATGATGTTTCAGGCAAGTGTGATGATGATCTTGTCGAGGTTTTAAAGCGTCATCCTGATCTGCAGAGCGTTTTTTGTCATAACTTAGCTCCAACTAGGGCTGAGTGCCATCAGCATATGCAGTTTCTTCTAAATGAAGAAAGAATGCTGGAGGAATTAGAGTCCTATTTTGCCAAAGCACTCGAATGGTTTGATAAACAAGGCTTTAGACAACCCATGATTGATTTGTGCTTTGGTTTTTCTAAGTCATTTGAACAGAATTGGTTCTTATTAAAAGAGTTTCCTAGCTTTACGCAAAAATTTGAACAAAAGTATGGCGCACAACAATGGATTTTAGGCATTTCGCGTAAATCCTTTTTAAAGAAATTATCTTTAGAAAAAGTTGACCAAGATATTCGTAAGCAGACAGAATATATGCAAGCATCGTACTTAACTTGGTTGGCCACTCGTTTGGATATTAAAGGCGAAGTTATTGTTCGCCTCCACGATCCTGCTTTGGCTTACGCCGTCGATATTCTAGGAGATAAACTTTGAATCTTTTAAATAAACTAATCTGTCTTTTGTTGTTTTTTGTTTTAACTGCAGCCTCATGGCTCGATCTTGATAGCACTGTTGATTATTCACTTAATCAAAATATTGACGTCATGGGTTTAGATGGTGAGCCTTTAGTCTACAAGACTGGATCCGAGCTACAATTTATTGATTCAACCAAACTTATTCTCAATGCTTGGTTGTATCGTTTTGAGTTAAGAGATTGTACTACTCCAGAGCGTACTTCCGATCTTGAACTTCTTACTGATATGAACTCTGACTATGAATATGGTGTTTTGATTGAAGAAAATTGTTTAATCAATATCTTTTTAGTCACTGAAGACCTTTCAAAAGAAGCGATTGTAAGCCCAAAGCAATGAAGCTTTCCAGGATCATACTTCCAACTTCTAATCCACGTGAACTTGTAGGTTTTTTATCCGAGTTCTTAGACTTAGAAGTTGAAAAATATGATGATAAATTTTTAATGTCTTTTAGCTCATTAGAAATTTTAGTCGAAGATTCGCCCAAAAAAATAAAAGGTAATACAACGACCTTAGAGTTCGTAGTGAATACTAAAGATGAAGTTGATCAGCTTTGGCAAAAATATCAATTCACCGTCTATCGTCATGCTGAAAATCCTATTAAAGACGCCATTGCTCCAACTCATCATGACGGTCGATATTTTTTTGAGGCCGTCGATATTGATTCAAGACGCTGGCGCTTTGTCTATAATGAGGAAGAATGAGTATTAAATCTCTTGAAGCCGTTTGTGTAACACCAGAATATATTCAACGAATGCAAATCCGCTTCGACGAGACGACTGGGCTCATTCTTGATGTCGGTCAGCTGGGAATTGCTACTTCAAAACTTGATTATATTTACAACGATGACTGCCTATTGTTTGCAGGTATGGGAGATGTTCATATTCATGCACGCGAAGATATGAGTGGCAAAAATACTTATAAAGAAACTTTTGCAACTGCTTCAATGGCAGCACTAAACGGTGGCGTTGTTCACTGTTGTGATATGCCTAATAATCCTATCGCTCCAATTGATGACGATAGCTATAAAGCAAAAATGCAGTTGGCGGTGAATGCCCCGATCAGCTTGTTTATGTATGCGGGTATTGGCCCCGAAACAAATCCGCTGTCTTTTCGAGTTCCTTATAAAGCCTATATGGGCCCATCAATTGGAGAGTTGTTTTTTAAAGATCACCTGACTCTCGATATAGCACTTGAAAGATACAAGGGACTAGATGTGAGCTTTCACTGCGAAGATCCTGATGTTCTTGAAAAAAATAAAAACGAAGATAGCCATGGTGCTCGAAGACCGGTCGAAGCCGAAGTCTTGGCAACCCATCAGGCACTAGAGCTCATTAAGCGCTATAACTTAAAAGGAAAGCTTTGCCATTATAGTAGCGGCGAGGGGTTAGATGCGATTAGAGCTTTTAGAAGTAGTGGTCATCAAGTTGAAATTGAAGTGACTCCTCAGCATCTTTATTTTAATCAATCACAAATTACTAAGAGCGAGAGTCATTGGTTTCAGATGAATCCTCCTATTAGAGAAAAGCTGGATCAAGAGGCTATGCTTGATGCCTTTATCAAAGGGGAAATTGAATATCTCGCCACTGATCACGCTCCGCATACAATTGAGGAAAAGCAAAAAGGGATTTCGGGTATGCCAGGTTTGGATACCTACGGTATTCTTGTGGGCTGGTTGATCAACGACATAAAAGTTGACCCTAAGATCTTGGCCAAGACCTGTTCAAAAAATCCAGGTCGTTTTGTTTCAAGATTTCTTGAGCAGTGGAAAAGTATCGATTCTCGCTTTAACGCGCTTGGCAATGGTTTTGGAGAGTTAGAAAAAGGATATAGTGCGTCATTTAGTATTATCAATACTAAAAAGCCTGTAACTATAAATAATCACGAGATGAGGACTAAGGTTCAATGGAATCCATTTAATGGAATTACCTTTTCAAGCTCTGTTGAAGCCGTCTTTCTAAATGGAAAATACGCTAATTTGTAAGAAGTTGTTAGTTGAACATTAAGCTCTGACATTCTTTAATGTCATCTTTCTGTCAACTATTAAAAGGAAAACGTTCATGTACAAATTAGGGATGATTATCGCACTAGCAGCTCTAGCAACTTTGAGCTTTGCTCGCGATACGAACAATAAAGTAATCTACGGTGCGGATGACCGTTTAGATCTTTATGAAGTTACAGACTCTGAAATTCTTAAACTAGCTGCTGCTACAGCAGGTATGATTGATTCTTCTAAAATCAGCATTGATGGCGACATGGCCACTATTTCTGGTCAATCTCTTAAACAACGCGGCATGTGTGAATCAGAGCGTTTCTCTGAGCAAATGACTGCTGCTAACTGTTCAGGTTTTCTTGTTGGTAAAAACCTTCTAGTAACTGCTGGTCACTGTATTACTTCTCAAGATGACTGTGAATCAAACAAATGGGTATTTGATTATGCTCATTTCGATGCCAACACTGAAGCTGCAATGACAGTTAAAACAACAAGCATCTTTAAATGTACAAGCATCGTTTCTCGTTCATTAGATCGTTCATCTCAAGATGATTTCGCTCTAATCAGAATCGAAAATATTTCTGATAAAGAAATCGTTCGTGATCATCTTGCTGTTCGTACAACTAGCAAAATTGAAGACAACGATCCAATCTTCGTTATCGGTCACCCAACTGGTCTTCCAACTAAAGTTGCTGGTGGAGCAAACGTTCGTAACAACTCTAATGGCGTTTTCTTTAATGCTAACCTAGACACATACGGCGGAAACTCAGGTTCAGCTGTTTTCAACGCTAAAACAAACACTGTTGAAGGTATCCTAGTTCGCGGCGAAAACGACTATAACTACGACTATAACCAAGGTTGTAGAGTATCAAATAAGTGTGAGAATGATTCTTGTCGCGGTGAAGACGTAACTCGTATCACTAATATCCAAGCGCTTATGGATATCGTGAATTCAGAAGCTCAACTCTAATTTAAAAAATTCAAATAGATAGTCAATGAAATGGCCCCTGCACGGGGCCATTTTGTATTTTAGGGGTCAATTTGATCCTGATTAAATACGTCTAATACACCGGAATAATGTGCTGGGAAGCTGGCCTGATATTTGAAAGTTACAATAACGATATAAGACCTCTATCCAAGGAAGGAAAATGGTCACACACTTTATTGCAGCTCTATTTCTATTATTACCCCTAACAGCTTTCTCAGCTGGGCCTGCTAAAAGACTAATCGTAACATTTAAAAATGACTCTAACGTTGCTCAAGCATCTCGCTCAGTTCAAGGCGGAGCACCAGAAAATGAGCGCATGATTGTTGAACTTAAAGAAGGTGAGTCTGTTCAAGAAGCGATGAAACAGTGGGAAGACGTTGCTCATGTTGAAGAAGATAAAATTCTTTCTCACTTTGGAATGACTAACCCATCAGTCAATGATCCAAGGGCAGATGATCAATGGCATTTCTTTGATGACTTCTCAGGCATTGATCTCAATGCTGTTTGGACTGAAAGCGAAGGTGAAGACATTGTTGTTGCTGTTGTTGATACAGGAATAAGGCCTCACCGTGATCTTGAAGGAAGAATTCTTAGAGGCGCTGACATGATCAGCGATACTTCTGTTTCTAATGACGGCGATGGACGTGATCGCGATGCAACTGATCCAGGGGACTGGGTTGGGCCAGGTGATTCTTGTTACCAAGGACAATCAAATAATAGTTCATGGCATGGAACT
Organism: uncultured Halobacteriovorax sp.; assembly: GCA_964352405.1. GTDB lineage: Bacteria > Bdellovibrionota > Bacteriovoracia > Bacteriovoracales > Bacteriovoracaceae > UBA4207. The sequence continues at coordinate 2,486 of CAYGRY010000009.1, read as the reverse complement.
CACGTCGCGGGAACGATTTTAGCTGAAAATGATAATGGTAAAGATGTCGCTGGGATCAACCCTAACGCAAAACTTTTACCAGTTCGCGTTCTTGGTAAATGCGGTGGATATACTTCGGACATTGCTGACGGAATTCGTTGGGCGGCAGGAGGACCTGGTGGCATTGTTGCTGGTCTAAGACCAAATCCAACTCCAGCTAAGGTTATTAATTTAAGTTTAGGTGGCTCAGGCTCTTGTGACTTCACCATGCAATCAGCAATCGATTACGCTGTTACTCAAGGGGCGGTTGTTGTTGTCGCTGCAGGTAATAGCTCTCTTGATATGGATCGAAACCCTGTTACCCCTGCAACATGTAATAATGTTGTAACAGTTGGTGCTTCAAATAAATCTAGACAACTTTCTTGGTTTTCAAATCATGGTCGTGCCGTTGATATCGTCGCTCCAGGAGGACAATCACCAAATGGTATTATCTCACTTGGAAACACTGGTAGAACAACTCCTGGCAGTGATTCTGTGACTGAGATGAGCGGTACTTCTATGGCCTCACCACATATCGCAGGTATCATCTCTTTAATGAAAAGTGTAAATCCAGAAATTGCATCTCATCAGGTTGAAAGCATTTTACGCGCTAGTGGCAGTGTGATGTCTGGAATGTGTGCTGTTTCAGGTCGCTGCGGTGGTGGCTTTGTATTTGCTGTCTCTGCAGTTGCTGAAGCTTCAAGAACAATAGCAGAAGATCCAGTCTTATCAGGCTCAGATACGCTTAATCCAGCTCCTACAGTTCCACTTATCACTCGCTCTGATGATGAAGGCAGTGGTGGTGCATGTGGAAGTGTTGATATGAGCGGCGGTCCGGGTGATTTCGGAGGAGGAATGTTCGTGGGTATATTGTTGATCTTTATGCTCGGGAATATTGGTAAGGTTCGTCGCTACGCTTAATAAAAAAATTCTCAAAAACCTCATAATGACAGCAAAAGACAGAATGTTGGACGGGACAGTTCAACATTAGGGCGTTTTAATTAAACTCTTCTTTTACTGTTATTAAACGTGGCTATGACACGGAGGTTCTTTAATGAAAAAGTTATTAGCTATTTTGGCCTTGGCCTCTTTTACTGCCCATGGTGCAACCATCGCAGTTATTGATTCTGGAACAGATCTACTTCACAAAGAGCTTTATGATAAAGCTTGGATTAACGAAGGTGAGATCGAAGCAAACGATCGTGATGATGATTACAATGGTTATCAAGATGATATCAATGGTTGGAATTTTGCTGAAACTAACAATCAAATCATCGACTACTCTTACATGGGTACTCTAACTCATGACATTCGTCGCTTCTTCGACATTCAAACGAAAAGTTTTTATGGAACAGTGACTGATGAAGAGCGTGCTTGGGTTGCGGAAATTCGCAAGAACGAAGAGTTCATTAAGCAAATTGGAATTTACGGAAATTTCATGCACGGTACTCACGTTGCTGGTATCACTGCTAAAGATTCTGATCTTGCAAAAATTATGGCCGTTAAAATTATCCCAACAGAAGTAAAGCTTCCTTTTAAAGCTCAAAAATCTGGTCCAGGTCTTTTCCTTATTAAGCAAGGCTTAAAACTATTGGCTTCTCAGCAAATGGTTATGCTTACAAACGTTGCTCGTTATATCGATGGTCATAAAGTTGATATTGCAAATGGATCTTTCGGTACAGGCTACCCACAAGCAAAAATGATTGTTGAAATGCTTGCTGGTACAATTATGAGAAAAGAGCCACCTACAGAAGAGCAAATTCATGAACTAACAGTTGAGTTCTTGAATACTCTTATTAAGGAAGGCGATCATATGGTTCAAGCTGCTGAGAATACTCTTTTTGTATTTGCTGCTGGTAACGATGGTCTTAATAATGATGAGTTCCCGACTTCACCAACGAACATCCAAGCTGATAACGTGATCTCAGTAGCTGCTGCTCTTGAGTTCAATAAGCTTGCAAGCTTTTCAAACTATGGCGCTTCAATGGTAGACGTTGCAGCTCCTGGTGTTGGGATTGATTCAACTGTTCCAGGTAACAAGTATTTGAAAGTAAGTGGAACTTCTCAAGCTGCTCCATATGTTGCAAACATTGCTGGTCAAGTTAAAGATGCAAACACTTCACTTGCTCCACGTGATATCAAAAAGATCATTCTTGGTACTGTTGATATTCGTGAGTGGTTAGTTGGAAAAGTTAAAACTTCAGGAACTGTTAACACGGCTCGTGCTGTTCGCGCTGCTGAGCTTTCACGTTCAATGAATGTTGATCTTGCTATCAGAAGCTCGATCAATGACGTTCAGGATATTCCTGCAAGTCGTGATGAGTCTTACAAATCAGCAACTAAAGACGCTGGCTTTGTTCTTCCATTGCCATCGATGTTTAAACTCTAATAAAAGTGCGTGATTCTTTTCCTAGAAAAGAATCACGCACCTTTTGTACCTTGCCTAAGCTTTATCTATGAGCGGCAGG
>CAYGRY010000008.1:0-55164 GCA_964352405.1 uncultured Halobacteriovorax sp. | reverse complement strand
TTGGATTCACCTTCGACTATCTCTAAAAGATATATTCTTTTAAAGCTTCAGTACGACGGAACAAATTATAATGGTTGGCAAAAGCAGCCTGATTTGCCAACCGTTCAAGGTGAGCTGACTAAAGCTATTGCGAAACTATGTCATGGAATTGAGCCTTCAATTATTGGATCTGGTCGTACGGATAGCGGTGTTCATGCTCTATCTCAATATGCAAAAGTGACGCTTCAATCAGATGTTGATAATGAAAAAATAATTAGGGCCCTCAATGGAACTCTTCCAAAAGATATACGCATCCTTTCGTGTCGAGATATTCCGTATTCATTTCATCCGGTCAGAGATTCGATTGATAAGACCTATAGATATTATTTTTGTGTAGGTAGAACGGCCCCTGTTTTGGCCAGGTTTGTTTATGAGCATCGTTGGGATCTTGATCTTGAGGCAATGAAAAGTGCTGCCAAGATATTTTTAGGAAGTCATGACTTTGAGTACTTTAGAACACTAGGAACACCTGTTAACTCAACGGTAAGAGAAATCTACCATAGTGAGATCAGACCGGCTCATGAGCTCGGCTATGATCAATCTAACCCTATTTGGGTCTATGAGGTTAGAGGCAACGGATTTTTAAAACAAATGGTTCGACTAATGGTGTCGAGTTTGTTTGAAGTTGGTAAAAATCGTGCGAGCGAAGATGATATTCAAGAAGTCTTAAGTAAGTCCGTAAAAAAGCGTCTGGGGGCCGTCGCACCTCCTCAGGGTTTAGTGCTTTATAACGTCGTCTACAACCTCGTTTAAATTGACTTTTTCTGCGTTGATGGCTACTTTTAGCCATCAGTTTTGACTTATTGCGCAACGCATCAGCAGAGGAATATTATGAGCTATCAGCTTCAAGCAGTGAATGACTGCACAAAGAAATTAGTTTTCAATTTTGAAACACTAGACCTTACAACTGAAATTAAAGCAGCTGTTGTTAAGAAACAAAAAACGACAAACCTTAAAGGTTTTAGAAAAGGTAAAGCTCCTCTTGCTATGGTTGAGCAGATTTACGGACCTCAACTTGAAGGCGAAGCTTTAAATAGCTTTGTTCAAAATAAAGTTTTTGAAGCGATTACAGCTGAAAAGCTAAGAGTTGTTGGTTACCCAGCATTTGAAAATATGAAATATGAAGCAGGCAAAAGCGTTAGCTTTGAAGCCGTTGTCGAAATCTTCCCTGAAATTAAATTAAATGATGTTTCTGGACTTTCTTTCGAGATGGACTCAACTACTGTTAACGATGAAGACCTCGAGCAGTTAAAGAAAAACTACCTGGCTTCTAAGGCTGAAATGACTGAAGTGGCAGATGCTTCAACTAAACTTGCTAACGGTCAATTTGCTGTTCTTAATTTCCAAGGCGTTCAAGAAAATGGTGAGCGTCCTGAAAATATGAAAGGTGAAGAATTCCTTTTGGAAATCGGGTCTAATCAATTCATTCCTGGCTTTGAAGAAGGAATGGTTGGGATGAAAAAAGGCGAGAAGAAAAATATCGAATTAACTTTCCCAGCTGACTACCATATGGATGCATTGAAAAATGCAAAAGTTACTTTTGAAACTGAACTTCTTGAAATTAAGGAAAGAAACTTTCCTGAACTTACAGATGAGCTAGCAAAAGAATTTGGTTATGCTGATGCAGCTGAGTTTAAGACTAAAAACCTAGACATGCTTACAAAGCAAAAAGACCGTGCTGCAAAAGAAAAGCTTCACCAAGATATCCTTAATAAGCTAATCGAAGAAAATAAGTTTGATGTTCCAAGAACTATGGTTGAGCAACAAGAGCAACATGTTAGAGAAGACATTTCAAACAATCTTAAGCAGCAAGGCTTTAACGAGAAAATGCTTTCAGAATACTTCTCTCGTTGGGCTTCTGATGTAACAACAAAAGCTGAATTTCAAGTTAAGTCTGGATTGATTCTAGATACATTGGCAAAAGACTATAAAGTTGAAGCAAGCGAATCTGACTTAGCCGCTAAAATTGATGAAATGGCAGCTTCATCTGGACTTGAAAAAGCCAAGATTGAAGAATATTACCTAGGCAATGAAAAGCTAAAGAACAATCTTATGTATGCGATCAGAGAAGAGAAAACGTTTGATCAACTAAGATCTAAAGTAAAAGTAAAAACGAAGTAAAAAAGAGGGGCTTAACGGCCCCTTTTTTATTGGCAAATTTCTAGTGTAACTTTGGTTAGCGTTGGATTTTGAGTGTAGTCACTATGAAGTTCATACTCAAAGTTGACGACACGATCAATGGCATAACATTTAAAGCCTTCAGTCTTAGCGTGACCACCTTGAGAATAATCAAGATTGGTTGCACCGGCCATGAGTTCACCCATATCGCACGCATCAGCAATATTACCTTGATAACAGCCAACAATACCTTCATAGAAGATGTCGTTGATAGCGCTTGAAGAGCTGAGTTTTTTGCCAAGGCTTTGACCATCGACATCGAACATTTCAATGAGCTTAAAGTTTGATTGGTTGCCGGCAGGGGTCGTTGTTTTGATACATGATTGCTCTTGATCGCAAACAACTGGTTCAAAATCTACATCTTGTGCAAAAGCTTGAAGTGTAAATAAAGTAGATAATAATATTAAATACTTAGACATATATCCCCCTGAAGGGAGAATATATCGCAATGCAGCTCGAAGCGAAAGAACGACTGTAAAAATAACAGGATATCTGTCTTATTTTTGGATTTGTGCCTTCATCAAGCGTTCCATCTCAAAGGTAGAGTCACATTTAAACCAATCATTACCAGCACCACGGCCGACAGGTTTGTACTTTTGAGTGTTGATCTTATCACCTTCAAGAATTGATTCATCGATATGTATCTTTACCACTTCACCGGTAATAATCATTCCCGCACCTGGCTGATCTCCGTAGGACAGATGATCGCGATAAATACATTCAAACTGTACTGGACTCTCTTTCACACGCTTGGCCTTAACACTATCGCTATCAATTGGAGTTAGGCCTGCGTGAATGAACTCATCTTCACCGTAAGCGAGCTCAGAGCTTGTCATGTTTGCTTTTTGGGCAAGATCTTCAGTGACAAAATTAACGACAAAATGCTTACGCTCTAAAATATTTTTAGCCGTATCTTTTATTTCACCAGTCGATGAACGAATCATTGGGCTAAAAGCTATAATCATTGGTTTTGCACTAACAGCGGTAAAAAAAGAAAATGGTGCTAAATTATTTGAGCCATCTTCATTAACTGTTGAGACCCAAGCAATCGGTCTTGGCAAAATAGAACCAATAACGAACTTATAATTGGCAGAAAATTCCCCGTCAGTGTCAAAGCTTTGCATCTTCATTATTGGTCCATCCAAGATTTCCAGTAGTCTTTGATTTCATTTTCAGAAAACCATGTCGTAGGTTCAAGTGGGTAGCGGGTATCGATCATCACGGCAAACTCATCAGTCCACGTCTTATCGTCGACATTGGCAAATGCTTTGGGATGAGGTCCGTGATTAATTCCTTGAGGATGGAAAGTCATGGCGCCAGCATCGATATTATCGCGCGAAAAGAAATTACCTTGATGATAAAAAAGCACTTCATCGTAATCGATATTGCTGTGATAAAAAGGAACCTTTAGAACTTTATGTTTAGCATCTTCAAGTGGTCTTTCTACAAAGCTGCAAACAACAAAGTTCTTTGCCACAAAAGTTGTATGACCACTTGGAGGAATGTGATAGCGATGGCTCATCACAGGACAGATATCATAGATTGAAATCTTCCAAGGATACAAAGATCCTTTCCAGCCTTGAACATCCAAAGGATTAAAAGGGTATGTTACAGCAGTAATTTTTCCAAGGCGCTTAATCTCAACTACATACTCATCAGCTTTATCGCTTCCAAGCTGCGCTGTTGGAGTGAAGATCGCTGTTTGATCGTAAAGTGCATTGGGACCTAAAATGCCACGAGTCGGTTGTTCAAACTCAGAAGCACTTTCAATTTTTAACATTTTGGTCGGCTCATCAACAAAGAGCTTATACGTTGTTCCTCTTGGAATGATAATATAATCACCCTTTATGTAAGGAATATGACCATAGCTTGTTTCAAGGCGGCCTTTGCCTTCATGGATGAAATAAAGCTCATCAAAGTCAGCGTTTCTATAAAATCTAGAAAAGCTCATGTCGTAGTTGCCAGCAGAAATAGTGACATCTTTATTTTTAAGAATCGCCATAAAATTATTATGCTTAAGATTCTTTCCAAACAACGGTGGAAGACAGCGAGGCTTTAAGTCGCCTTCGATCTTAGTCCAACTGACTGGAGGATTCTCATGATAGAGCTGAGAGACTCTGCCAAAAAAACCTTTACGACCATGTTCTTCTTCAAAAGTCCCTTTGGGAATATCGACATGGGCCTGTTTTGTGTGGGTGCCTGAAGCTTTGAAACTTTCCATTAGCCTTTCACCTTTTGACCTACAGTATTGATAAGTGTGCCAATACCTTCAATCGTTAATTCTAATTTATCACCAGGTTGAATCCATTTATCGAGTTCCAGGCCACAACCTGTTCCGACAGTCCCTGAACCAAAAACATCACCTGGCATAACCCATTCGTCTTTTGAGACATGCGTAAGCATTTGCGCCCAAGTGTAATGAATGTCACCGGATTGACCGCGAGACCATTCTTTATCATTAACTTTAGCTGTCATCAGAAGATTAGGTTCCTGATATTCAAATTCATCGGCCGTCACAATAACTGGTCCTAAAATTGTGCAGAAGTCTTTGCCTTTAGCAGGTCCTAGGCGAACGGCCATTTCTTTTTTCTGAATATCACGAGCTGAAATGTCGTTTAGGACGCTATAACCAAAGATATGGGAGCTTGCTTCGTCCTCTTTAATATTTTTTCCATCACGGCCAACGATCATGGCCAGTTCTAATTCATAATCAAGCACGTCAGTGTAGCTCGGCCAAAGAATTTCTTCACCACTTCCGATAAAGCCTTCAGTTGCACCTTTATAGTAAGCTGGTATCTCGTACCACGCCGGAGGAATTGGCTCGTTACGTTTTTTAAAACCAGCGGCCACGTGTTTTTCATGGGCATAAAAGTCACGGTAAGTACTAATTCTATCCATTGGATTAACTAGAGTAACTTCACTGAGGTTATGAAAAACACTAACACCATTTTTAAGTGTAAGGTCACCAACTTTTTGTAGAAAAAGATAAAGTCCATATGACTCTTCTAAAGCATCGTGTGGATCATCAAAATGATTCAGAAGATAATGAAGCGAAGTTGGCATTTGTCTTGTAGCTCGTTCCCAAGGTCTGGCAAAGCCTTCTCTTTCATAATCACAGGCCCACACTGTTTGTGGATCTATGACAACACCTTCATCACTTAGAACGATACCCATACGAGCTTGTTTAAAAGGATCATTGTTTAAGATATAACGACAAATTTTCATAATGAATTCCCAAACTCTTTTTGAAATGATGGAAGTATTTTTTCCATAGCGGCGAAGAAATGGTCCATCTCTGCGTGAGTGCCAAGTGAGACGCGAACATAGTCCGGCATCTCATTAGCTTTTAATGGACGAATGATGACGCCTTCATCAAGTAATAAATTATAAAGAGCATCGCTTGCTTGAGCGCTACCCATAGGGACGGTAATAAAGTTTGTAACCGAAGCCACTGGTGAGAAACCGTGTTTCTTTAAAAACTCAAACGTACGTACATATTGAATTGTATTATTAAGCAATGTTCGCTCTAAATGTGGAACATCTTCAAGAGCACCAACGGCACCAAGTTGTGCAATCAGATTTGGCTCAAAAGGAAGCTTTGCTTTATTTAAATTACTCATGAGATCTTCATGGCCAAAACCATAACCAACGCGAACACCGGAGAGTCCGTAGGCTTTAGAGAATGTTCTAAGCGTAATGACGTTATCATAACGGTAAGTCATCGAATCGGGATAATCTTCTTGGTTTCGAGCAAATTCAAAATAAGCTTCGTCTAAAAGGACAAGAACGTGACCTGGTACATGGGACATGAGGTGGTCGAATTCAGTCTTGGTAATATATGTACCAGTTGGATTATTTGGATTAGCGATATAGATCACTTTTGTTTTTTCAGTAATGGCTTTTGCCATTGCTTCAACGTCGTAGCGATGGTCTGAAGTTTGAGGGACTGTAGTAATAACAGCACCGGCACTTCTGGCAAGAATCGTAAAACCAATAAAAGTCTTCTCACTGGTTAAAACTTCAAGACCTGGGCTTAGAAAAGTTCTAGCGATATAGCCCATGATTCCTTCAGAGCCACTGCCAAGGACAATATTTTCAAGTTTAAGCTTATACAGATCAGCTAAGGCACGTTTTAGTGCATAAGCGTGCATGTCAGGGTAACGATGCAGATCCCAAAGTCCTTTAGTCATTTCACGAATCGCAAACGGCGAAGGGCCCAATGGATTTTCATTACTTGCAAGTTTTGAAATTTTGGTCAGCCCTTTTTCACGCGCTAATTCGTCGATCGGCTTACCAGCTTGATAGACTTTTAAATTGCGAATGGAGTCTGGGACAAGACTTTTAGAAATTTCTGATGGATTGACGGGCATTGGCTTTCCAGTATGGCTATAATTTGGGAGTTTTTAGCATAGAACAAGTAAAAGCGGAAAAATATCGCAACGCGAAAGTAGGTTATGGTTAACGATAATAAAGAGATTTACGGGCAATTTAACCAAGAGCATCTAGAGAAGATGCAAAAAGGCTTAAACCTCTATAATCGCAAGCACTATTGGGAATGCCATGAAGAGCTTGAGGATCATTGGCTCGAAGATAATGGTGATAATGCGCGCTACGTCTATTGGACGGTCATTCAGGTCGCTACTGCATTGTTTCATTGGAGTGACGATAACCTTAATGGCGCGAAGGGACAGTTACGACGTGCCAAAGAAAAGCTAGATAAAATTGAACAGCTTCACGTTGAAACGCCCCTCCTTTACAATAGTCTTTCGTGGTTAAGCTTTAAGGAATTAATTCGAGCAGTGCCTAGCGATCCTGAATTAAAGGATTTTAAAAAGCTGTCGGAATTTCGATTTTAAAGAGAAGGATTTTATGAATTTTATCAAAGCATTTTCCCAAGCACTATCAGTCATGAAAAATGACAAGTGGATTGTACTTCTATCAACTATCCCAGTCCTTATCGGTGGCGGTTTATACTATTGGTTAGGTGCATGGATGTATGGAGATGTTTTAACTTGGGGAAACGATTGGGTTAAAGAAGCCATTTCTAATGATACCTGGGGTAATGTGATTACTTGGCTTGTTGGAATTGTCATGACAGTGGTTCTTTATTTCGTTATCAGTTGGACTTTCGTTTTGATTATCTCGATTATCGCTTCTCCTTTTAATGATGTCATCAGTTCAAGAGTTGAAAGGGCGATTCTAGGCAAAAGTCAGCAGGATATTGGAGAGAGTTTTGGCAAAATGTTTAGCCGAATTTTTAGAATTCTATGGAATGAATCAAAAAAGATTGTCTTTATTATCTTTTTATCCTTTTTAGGTTTTATGTTTTCTTTTATACCATTTTTAGTTCCTTTAAGTGTTTTGATTTCATCGATCTTGCTAGCGGTTGGTTTTTTAGATTATTCGTGGTCACGACATGAATTCAAGTTATCTCAATGTATTTCTAACGTTAGAGCTAATTTTTTATCTTATGGCCTTGGAGGCTTAGCGTTCCTCTTTATGATTGCAGTACCGGTTTTAAATTTATTTTTGTTACCGTTTGCCGTTGTTTACTTCACCGTCTTGTTTACTGACGGTCAAAAAGCTATTACTCAACATGGAAACTGAAAAAAAAGACATCAGCAAAGTTGTCATCCGTGCACCTGAGTCATTGCAGGATCAGATCGCAAGCTTTGGCGCGATAAGATTTTTAAAATCTAAATATCCTGAAGCTTTTATTGAAGTTATTTGTCGTGCCGGACAAAAAAACGTCTATGACTACTTAAGTGATATTTCTAAAATACATCATATTGATGAAGAAAAAGATTCTGTTCTTGGTGTATTCCCGTGGATACACAATAACTCTAATTTTTTTGGCGTTGATACCTTTATTGACTTTCATGGAGGAGCTGCTGCCGCCACGATGGGAATTGCTTTAAAGGCAAAAAGGAGAGTGGCTTTCTCTACGACGATGACTAAACCAATGTTAACGCAATCACTAAAAGCGGAAGAGCAAAGTGATTTTAAAGATACTGCCTTCTTGGCTTTAGTTGGAATTGCCATTGAAGAGGAAATCCCACAAAAAACATCTTCTTTAATAGAAAAGCCAAGTGATAAAGAAAGTGCGCAGCTGCAAATGCTTGGAAACTACCTTTTCGTAGGTATTAGAGCGAGTGAATGGGAGAGGCATCAACAAATTTGGTCCAATTGGTTTGATGAGTTGGCTGAAACTAGTTTTGTTGTTGTGGTTGATCAAGATATTGAGAATGAGGATGCGATCAAAAGTTTACGCTTAAGAAAATCTAGTCGCTTTTTCCTAATTGAAAAATCTTTTGCTAAAACTGATCTTCTTTTTATGAATGCTTCTAGAGGTGTGATCACAGATTCATCTCTCTACGGAAACCTCGCAAGCTTTCACCAGCACGACTGTATTATTTTAGCTTTTGATTTAAATGACTACCCATCATTTGAGACATACCTACCAAGGCCAGAAATTATTATCGAACGTAAAGAAGAGGTTTGTGTTCATATTGACGAGCATGGAGAGAAGAAAGACATAGATCTAAGCTCAGCCTTAGACGTTATCGTTAATGTCTTTAAACTCTAAGCCGCCTTCTTCTTTTGCTCGTGAGATACTCCAACGGTCTGCCTCTTATGCCATCGCTCTTGAAAAGGATTAATTAATTCGAGGTATTCATTTGGCACTTTTGTTTTATACATAAAAAGTGTTTCTTTCATACCATAGGAAGGACTCGGCAGAGCTTCTAGTTTAAGTTCATCTAGGGTCCAAGGTAAATAGCCCATTGTTTCACAAACTTTATCAGTTTTAAGATGCGGCATACTGCTGGCTAAGCCAAGTTTTTCCCCCTCAAGCTCATGAAATGCAAAGGAAATCGGTGCGACAGAGGCTAACTTTAGAAACTGTATCGCTGACTTATTTTTCCTAAACTCAGGCTTAATCGTCCAACCACTATAATACTTAATATTACTACCATCCATATTGGGATTCGAAAGCATTATAGAGAGTGCTTTTAAATGGTTTGTGGTGTCAGCGACCTTAGAGATAGTGTTCAAAAGCGAAGTGCATGGTAAAACGGCTTTATACCTATCTGTAATAAATAATGATGTAGATCTAATTGTTGAAATAAACTCTCTTTTTTGATTATTTTCAATCCAAAGTAAGTAGTGATCACTAATAAAATCAAGCTGATCGACGGGTAAGACATCATCATAATTATATTCATAGCCAATTTTTTTTATCGAAACGACCTCACAAAAAAGATCTCTTGTTTCTTTTTCTTCCCAAGTTAATATCGGAGCTGATAAGTGAGTGTAACCAAACTTCATGCCGCACGCTCTACTTCTTTATTAAGATCATCGAACTCACGTTCTGTTGAATAATGTGGCGTAGAGGATATAATACTTCGACAGTCCATCGTTTTGTAGGAAATATCGAAAGTTAAACTTCCAGAGACATTCTTTAAAAATTCGTTGTTAAACTGATCAATAGAATTCTTAATGGTACCAAACCATCGGCCCTCAACAGCTTCGCACGTCCATACTTGGTCCAAATGTCGTTTAACAAGAAGTGATTTGTAGTCGAAGCTAGCGTTAATAAGGTGATCAAATGCTGTCAAAAGAAAATATCCAGCAGGTGTCTCTCTGGCTTCGATGACTTTTTTACCTAGAGGACCTTCTTCAAGACCAAGATACCTTCCTAAGCCAAACGGACCAAGGTGATTATTTAAATATGAGACTAATTCAACGAGAGTAAAACTTTGATTGTTAATCCTAACGGGAATCCCGTTTTCTATCTCGAGTGTAATTTTTATATTCTCGCTTGGAACAGATTTAGTCCAGAGAAACATTTCTTCATTCAAATTCATTAGCTCTGGATTATCTAAGTCTCCAGATTCAAATTCACGACAAAAAAGATTTGTGTCAATACTGAAGGAACGCTTCTCCTCAATGGTTGCGCCCAAAGATCTAATATAACTTGCTTTATCTATTCTCGAAATATTGTCATTTAAATAAGGACTGCCGTAGAGACCGTTAAAACCAAGGTCAAGGATTGAAGTATTGAATCGACGCATACTATTTTGTGAGGGCGTTGCTGAGTGTAATATAGTTTCAATTTTATATTTTTGAGCAAACCGAACTAAGTGTTTTGCAATCAATGGTCTTGATAATGAAGCTGATAGAGGATGTTGGTTTAGGTAAATACCATTGGCACGAATTAAAGGAAGTACGTAATCTCTTGCAAACTCTTCTTTTGCATCAACTGTGTGAACGTGAAGAGTTTTTGTAATGTAACTAGGTAGGCATACAGATACTTGATCATTTTGGCCTACGTCTAAAGTTAAAGTGTGAACCTTAAATTTAAAATCATGTATTAGTCGACATATTAAGTAGGCACTATCTAATCCACCTGAGTTTAGGCAAAAAACTTCTGTTCCTTGTGGTAAGTCTTTTAAATCTTCAAAACATTTTATTAATTTTGTCATTTTACTTCCTTTTATTTAGGCCTTTTCGATCGGAAGAATATTTCGAAGCAAGAGTTGTTTTTTTTTAACTTTGAAAAATTTGTATTTTGACGATTAAGGAATCAATAACTTTCACGAGGTATAAATGAATTATGTATTAGAATCTGTTGTTGAGGCCGAAAGACTTGAAACACAAAATAAAAATGAACTCTATAGTGTTGAAGATGAATTGAAAGGTATTGAATTTTTCAATGGCGAAAAAATTATTGATATTGGATGCGGCACAGGAGCAGTTTCAGCAGAGATCCTTAAGAAAAACTCACGTGTTGATTTGACGGCAATTGATATTTCAGAAATCAGAATTCAACAAGCGAAGAACCTGCTACCAACATGTTACAAAGATAAGATAAAATTTCAGTGCTTAAATCTAATGACTAATACACTCCCTGAAAATTCATTTGACGTAGTTATCAGTAGATTTGTACTTCATCATTTAGAAGATCCACTCCAAATGTTAATATCAATGAAAAGAGTACTAAAACCTGGAGGACGATTAATAATTATCGATTCTGATGGAATTCTCCTTAATTACTTTTGTACAGATCAATGGCTCATGGATTGCTTAAATCGAATACAAAAAGGAATGAAGCTTGATATGTTTATTGGGAGAAAGCTTAAAAGCTATTATGATTATATGGGTCTTGAGAATATTGATGTAAAAATGATCCCTATGCATTTTAAAAATGAAAGCCTCAAGTCTGAAGTTAATCAATATCGTGAGAGATTCAGTATTATGAAAGAATTTTTCAGGGAACTTCTTGGACAAACTGATGCAGATAACTTTATGGGACTATATTTAAAGTATCTAGAGAAGGGCAGTGCTGAATTGTTCTATAATAAATTTGTAGCTGTTGGTTATAAAATATAGCTTTTTTGACTCTTTTTTTATTGCTATAACTAATTATGGTAAAAAAGAAACTATTTTTCATCCATGGTAATGGCCAGTCAGCAAAGTGTGCTCCGGCTGGCTTTGATTCTGTCAACATGCCTGGTCACGGCAGCCAGAATTGGAATAGTTCATTATATAGTATGAATTTAATTAGTGATTTCTATATAAAAACTATCCCTCAAAATGCCTTAGTTTTCGGACATTCCCTCGGTGGACATATTGCAATTAACGTTGCTCTGTCTAGGCCAGACTTGTCTGTGGTTTGTTTTGGTATGGTACCTCTTCAATCGCCAGAACTTATTGGATCATTAATGCTTATTCCTAATGAGTTTCCTCCTTTTCAAAGTCCAAATAGAACATTGAAAGATATTAAAGATTTTGCCCAGCTTAGCGCGTGTGGAGATAAGACGATTGAGAAGCTTCTTGTTGATGCAGTTCATGAACAAGACCCTAATTTCAATTCTAAGCTTTTTACATGGGGGATTTCTGATTATGATTGGAACGAAATAGAGAAAGCAAAAATATTAGATCATAGATTCAAACTTATACTGACTAGTAATGAAGTTGTTTATAACTTTGAGCAAGCCTCTAGGCTCGATATACCTATCATTATAGATAATTATAAAGGCCATAGCCCTTGGCTTCAAGATTCTAATTGGCTTGAAAAATTCGTAGAGATTTAGAAATAGCCTACAAGCTGAGCTTCACCCTTCTTATTCACAGTCATTTCAGATTTTGTTATCTCATTAAATCCTAAATATGTAGGCAGGATATTAAAGTGTCCTTGTATATAGAGATAAGTTTCATGTATTGAAAATGGATATTCAGGATTAAAGGCATTAATGAATATTTCGGTTGGATTAATCTTTATTCTAAAGAAGTCTTCATTTATCTCTAAAAGATCATATTTTCTATTTATATCAAATTTGAAGGTTAAATTAGCAATAAAATACTTGAATGCTATTTGAAATGATGATTGAAGTTTTTTTGGTATATTTTGTTCAAATATATTTTTATTAATTTTATTGTATTTATTATACTCACCCATTTTAATGAAAAAACTATCTTCCAATCGGTACATTCTTAATTTTTGATGAAGTATTGAAAAAATCTTAATCGAAATATTTTTATCAGAAAAGGTTAGTGAATGTTCTGTGATTTGAAGAGCGTATAAAAGTGAGTTTGCTTTTTTGCTTCCAAGTTGTTTTTTAATATAGTCGAAGCAATTTGCTAATGTTCTCATTTTACTTCCACCACCATCAAATGTTGATGGAAGGAATGACGTTTTAATAAATGGAGATTTTATAATATTTGATAGACACTCTATATCGATTTCAGTTGTAAAAAAATGTACAGGCTGAAATTTATACTTGTAAAAAAAATATCGACAATTTTCCCATGGAAGGGATTTAATTGATGCTCTTAAGTAAGCATATCTTTTTTTTGAAATATTAAAGTGTTCTGCCATTTTTTGATCATCTTGCTTTAAACGTTCTTGAAGAGCATCAATATTATTCCAAAAAAGTAATTCAGACGGCTGCCAATTAAAGAAGAGGAGTTCGTTATCGGGCTCATATTGCGAAATAAGAATTGAATCAAGTAACGACATTCCTCTTTGTTTCGTTTTTAAGTAATAAGCTTGTGTTCTACTGACATGCAGTAATTCTTGGACTTGTTTCAGCTCAATTTTCTCAATTATATTCACACTAAACATAAAATTAGTTTATGCTCAATAAGCTAGATTTGTCATTGAATCTTTCGATATTTTTTATAAGTCATTGAATTTAATAGATTTACACTGTTAATGTTTATAGAAGCTTCTTATCGCCCTCTACCAACTACTACGTATTTTTCATAAAACTATCTTAAGGATTATTTCCACGGAGTTTTTGTGAAAGTTTTTATTGTTAATATTGCCTCATCTCACCCAGTCGTTGATGTCATTAGAAAATATGCTTCAACAGCAGTATTACCAGAATGGCCTAAGGATCTTTTTAATGTTTATAAAGAAAAGTCTTTAGTTTTCGCTAAGGTTGAAAGCGAGGAAATGATTATTGAAATTACTAAGGCTTGTGAAGAAAATGATCAATGGTGTTTCTTTTGGTTCGAAAAAAAATTATTACCTATAATGATGAAGCAGGTTTCTACAAAACTCGTTGATTTTGTATCTGGTGATTATGATCAAGATGAGATTCGTTTAAGATTTATAAGACTACTTAAGCTTAAAAAGCCCAATGTTGTGAACAATTTCTTCGATCTACCTAATCGTATTGCTGAAGAGCTAACAAAAAATCAGTTAATGTTATTTGATGAGTTACTCAAAGCCGGAAATGAAGGTGTTAAAAAAAAAGCTCTTGCTGCTAGACTATGGAACAACCCGACCGAGTCTTATGTAAGAAAGTCGGGTTTTAATGTTCACTTACATCATCTAAGAAAGAAAATTAAACAGCATGGTTACTCTATTGTCTTTAATGCTCAAGCCAATAACTACGTTTTAAAGCAAGAAGTTCTTGCACAGGTAGGGCAATCACTATAATCGATTTATTAAGTCGATGAGAACTTGGGGTTCAGCTCTCTTGGTATAGTCGGCATCCACGTATGAATAAAGTACAGTGCCGTCTTTGCCAATCACGTAAGTTGCGGCAAGGGGAAGTTCCCACTGATCATTACCTTGTGATTTTTCCAAATCAATACCGAAACTCATATAAACGTCTTTGAGATCTTTACCAACTTTAAAAACTAAACCAAAACGTCTCGCCACTCGGTTATCTTGATCATATAGCAGATCAAAACTGACGTTGTTTGCATCAGACGTCGCTTTGGCATTTTCTGGTTTTTCTGGAGAGATCGCAACTATAGTCGCGCCGGCTTTAATGAAGTCTTGATAACGTGATTCATAGGCTTTGAGTTGAAGATTGCAATACGGACACCATCCACCACGATAAAAAGTAACAACCACGGGACCTTTTTTAAGGGCATCTTTTAGCCTGAACTGACCATCCTTAAAGCTTTCCAGTGTAAAATCAGGAGCTTTCTTACCCATGACGATAGCTTTCTTAAGACCTGATTTTTTTAGATCAGCCGTAGCTTTTTGCATGATTGCTTTAATATCTGGCGGTGCCTTGGAAGCATTTCTTTTAACCGCTAATTGGCTTTCAAGTGTTTCAGCATAGGCAACGTTGGCTAGAAATAATGCTACTAGTAATAATACTTTCATTGAGAACTCCTTTTTTAACTAGTGAGGCTAAAATGAAAAATATTACTTAAAATTAGCTAAACTCTTTAATAAAGAATCTTCTTTCTCTTTTAATTCAGCCGCTTCCACTTTAACTTTCTCTACAATCTCAGGTTTAGCGTTATCTATGAACTGAGGATTTGTGATTTTCTTGTTAAGTTTGGCTATTTCAGCCTGTGTTTTAGTAAGATCTTTAGTTAGCCTTTGAATCTGATCGTTAATATCAATCAATCCTTCTAACGGAATAAACAGCTCACAGTAAGTTAGTGCAGCGACTGCAGATTTATCTGGTCTAGCCTCTGACTTTGACTTAACGATAAGACTATTTAAACGCGCCATATCTTTTAGACCGCTTTCATGTTCTTTCAAATAGCTAATAAGATCAGCTTCATCAGTATAAACTTCCAGCGCCACTTCATCTTTTGGTTTGATACCAACACTTTGGCGCACACCTCTTATGCTACTTACAATCTCAACGAATTTATTCATGCTTTCTTGATCTTTTGTAAAACGCAGTTCTTCTTTTTCTTCAGGATAGTCTTTGATGATGAGAAGATCTTCATCTTTAGATTTTAAATGCTCCCACAGCTCTTCCGTAATAAAAGGTGTAATTGGATGAAGGAGAGCAACAATTTCTTTAAAGGCAAATCTTAAAACCGCTGCTCGTGAAGCTTTTGCTTCTTCGTTATCGCCATAAAGAATTGGTTTAGAAAGTTCAATAAACCATGAGCAGAACTTCTCATAAACAAAATGATAAATAGCCTGACAAGACTCATCAAAGCGGTACTCATCAAGACTTGAATTCATTTGAGCTGCTACAGTATTAAGTTCGGCAAGAATCCAGCGTTCATGATGATCAAGCTTTGCGAAGTCTTTTGGTAATTCGCCGGCATCTTGAAGAAACGGATAAGTGAAACGAAAAGCATTCCATAGTTTGTTGACGAATGATTTGTATCCGTTAAATCGTTCTGGATCGAGATTAAGTGTACGGTTGTAACCAGAGCCAGCTGCTAGTGCAAATCTGAATGCATCAGCCCCGTACTCAGCGGCAGTTTCTAGTGGATCAATACCGTTTCCAAGAGATTTAGACATTTTTCGACCTAACTTATCGCGGACAATAGCATGAACGTACACGTGCTTAAATGGACGTTTATCCATAAATTTGTGGGACATCATCATCATACGGGCAACCCAAAAGAAAATAATATCAAAACCTGTGACAAGCACGGAGGTTGGAAAGAAGGTATCAAACTTCTTGTCTTTCATACGCTCAGGATTAGGCCAGCCTAGAGTTAAAAACGGCCATAGAGCAGAGGAGAACCAAGTGTCTAGGACATCTGGGTCTTGCTTAATATCTTTATCAGAACATTTTGCACAACTTGTAGGATCTTCTTCACTTGCCCACTGGTGATGACATTTATTGCAATAAAATACTGGGATTTGATGTCCCCACCAAAGCTGTCTTGAAACGCACCAGTCTTTTGGTTCACGAAGCCATGAAAAATAAGTGTTCTCCCACTGTTTTGGATAAAACACAGTATCGTCTTTTTCAACAGCTTCAACGGCGACACGAGACATCTCTTTAACATTAACAAACCACTGTTTTGAAACTAGCGGCTCAATAATAGCGCCTGATCTTTCACCGTGACCTACTTGATGGGTATGTTTTTTGACCTCTTTAAGTTGCCCGATCTCTTCAAGCTTTTCAACAATGAGCTTTCTGGCTTTTGGTGGCATCATGCCTTTGAACTCAAGGCCAATTTCATTAAGCGAGCCGTCTTTGTTGAGCATGTTAATGATAGGAAGATTATGTCGGCGACCAATTTCAAAGTCGTTGAAGTCGTGTCCTGGAGTAACTTTTAAGCAACCAGTACCTTTATCGATTGATACGTAATCATCGGCGATAATTGGAACTTCGCGGTTACAAAAAGGAACGATGGCGGTTTTTCCAATATATTTTTGAAAGCGCTCGTCATCAGGATGAACACAAACAGCGGTATCGGCTAATAGTGTCTCAGGACGAGTTGTGGCGATTTCAAGAGTTTCATCGCTGTCCTTGATTTTATAAAGGATATGATAAAAGGCACCGTTAACTTCTTTGTGATCAACTTCAACATCTGATATGGCCGACTGAAGGACTGGGTCCCAGTTGATAATATAATCTGACTGATAAATTAAACCTTCATTATAAAGATTAACAAAAACCTTTCTAACGGCTTCGTTGGCTTCTGGGTCCATGGTGAACATAGAGTAGTTCCAATCAGCACTCGCTCCCATCACGCGTTGTTGATTTGCTATGATGCCTCCATATTCTTCTTTCCATTGCCAAGTTTTTTTGATGAATGCTTCGCGACCATAATCGTGTCGAGTTTTTTTCTCCGTTTGCATTAGCATTTTCTCGACCACACTTTGAGTCGATATGCCAGCATGATCCATTCCTGGTAGAAAGAGAGTTTCATATCCTTTCATGCGTTTATAGCGAATCAATGCATCTTGTGTTGTTATATCTAGAGCATGACCAGCATGGAGTCGACCGGTGACATTGGGCGGAGGCATAATGATGCAATAGCCTTCATTTTTTTTGCCTTTTCTTGGTTTGAAATATCCACCCTTTTCCCAAGTGTCATACCATTTTTTTTCAGAAGTAGTTGGTTCATAAGTTTTAGGTAATTCTTGAGTCATACAATATCCTTAAGCGCGCAAATGTTTAGCAATAGATGCGATATCATTCATAGAAATATCAACTTGCGATTTTTCTTTCAAATTCTTAATTGGCATAGTGTTGTTTTGAATTTCATTTTCACCAATAAAGGCAACGAATTTAGCTCCACGCTTTTCTGCCATCGGA
Source organism: uncultured Halobacteriovorax sp. (assembly GCA_964352405.1). GTDB lineage: Bacteria > Bdellovibrionota > Bacteriovoracia > Bacteriovoracales > Bacteriovoracaceae > UBA4207. The sequence goes on along the minus strand of CAYGRY010000008.1, from coordinate 37,453 downwards.
AATGCTTTTTTCAGCTTAACAGCTTCTAGAGCGGTGACAGTCTTAATATTATGGGCACGTAACTTACTTGCGACTTGAAGCATTTTAGTCATTGATGCTTCATCTAAAGCCGCGAGGAATAGGTCGTTACTGGCTAATGTAAAGTCAGGCATTAGCCCATGAGTTTCTAGAAAGTCAGTAAGGGTGACATCACCAAGACCAAAGCCAATACCTGGTAAAGGTTCTTCGTTAAAGATTTTTAAGAGATTAGCATAGGCGCCACCACCGCAAAGAGCACGACGGTTGTCTGGGTGCTTATCAAAAATTTCGAAAACAATACCGGTATAATAATCGAGGCCTCGAACAACGGCGGGATCATACTTAACGTATTTTGCAATTCCTAGATCATTGAATTGAACTAAGAAGGCTCTAAGGTCTGTGGCTGTTTGTGTTTGTTTTGTTTCATCTAATAGAGCGAGTAAGCCTTCAAACGAATCAACTTTAAGGTATTGATCAAAAAGTGCAACTGCAGATGAAGAAAGATTTAATTCAGCGACAAGTTTTGCCACGGCATCAGATGGAATTTTTTTCGCGCGATCAACTATTTTATAAAGTTTGAGTGCTTGCTCGTCGTTGGCTCCCATGGCGCCTTTAAATAAGGCATCAACGATTCGGCGATCATTTAGTAGAATTTCAAAATGGGTTTCATTAGCGCCAAGTTTGTTCATAAGACTTACGGCGAGTTGTAGAATTTCTATCTCGCCAGAAAAACCAGGTGCACCAAAGATATCAACATTAAATTGCCAGTGCTCGCGAAGTCTTCCGCGTTGTGGTTTTTCGTATCTCATAAGGTTAGGAATAGAGTACCAACGAATGGGTTTGGTTTCATTTTTATGAACTTGTGCCACCATTCTCGCAACCGTTGGAGTCATCTCTGGACGAATCGCCACTTCACGCTCACCGCGATCAGTAAAACTATAGATTTGTTCATTGATGAGTTCGTCACCAGATTTAGCACGATAAAGATCGACCTCTTCTAGTAGTGGGCCGTCATAAGGTTCATAGCCAAAGAGTTCAGCCGTTTCGTTCATCGCTTGAAAAAGATGATCACGCTTACGTTTATCAATGGGGAAAAAGTCACGTGTACCGCGGTAGGGTTTTTTGCTAAGTGTCATATGGCTGCCTCAGACGGATAAAATCAGCAAATTTGTAGCATGAAACAAGGGGAAAGGCCTCAACTAGAGGCTTAAAATCCAGTCATTTGTAGGTTTTGGCAGAAGAACCGGGGCTGAATAAAATGGATCTATCTTTTTGATGATGGTTTCGCCCTTAAATGGAGTATTTTCGATCTCACGCGGCACCCAATCATTCACCGGTGCAGGGAGTTTTGTCATGCTGGTTTCAAGAAGTGGATCTACAACTTTATCAAGAATTTCCTGGGCTGAGCTGCCTTTAAGATTTGACTTTAATTCACTTAGAGAAAAAAGTTCGGCTGGTTTTTGATTGGTTGAATTTTCTTTAGCATATGACATTGAAAGAAGAATCCAGCTAGCGTGTTCAATACGGCCTAGGTTTTTAATGGCTAGCTTCTCAAGTTTTTCATTCACACTCACAACCGAAGTGAAGGCAAAGTAATCAACCCAGCTTAATACGAGCTCCACGCGTTTTCTTAAAACTTGTAAGCCTTCAATACTTCCACTTGGTGAACTTAACCAAAGAGAAGGAAAGCGGGCATCATTAACGAGAAGTTTGGCGTCTTTTAAAAATGATCTGAAAACATATTGTGCCCAAGGAGAGTAGGCAGGCCAATCTGTTTTTTGTTCAATCTCTTGTAATCTTTTCGTATCATAGCTTTTATAAAGCGATGAAGTGTCAGGCCTCGAAGATAATAATAATTTTGAAACTTCTGTTTTGACGATAAAAAACAAATCTGTTTTTGATAACTTCGAAGAATACGTTGCATAATTGGAAACGAATCCTTCAATTTTCTTTCTATCTAACGCCTCAAAGTTTTCAGGTGGAAGAGAGCGAAGGAGTAAGGATATCTCAGCTGGAATTGCAGCTTCATCTTTGGCTAAATAGACTTCTACTGAATGAGATGAGTAAGAAACGATCAAAAAAAGAAGTGAAAGAATTATTCTCACTTTCCCTCCTTAAGATCGATGCTCAAACTTTCTTTTGCACCGACTTGTTTTTGATCTAATGGAACGTAAAATTTACTTTGATAGGGAATGAGTAATAATCCATCAAAGTTAATGAGGGATGTTGCATATCGTAGATCACTAATCGCTTCAAGCTTAGAGTCTTTTGTTTCAAGTGAATAAATATCATGGCGAATAGCTTTGCCAAGTTTGAATGCTTTAGAAAAAAAGATCTTACCTTCAGTATGATCACAAACCATATGTCCAATATCAGGGAGTGAGGATGTGTAGATAGGTTTTGTTAATCCTTTATCTGCAGATATCTCCCAAATCTCAGTTGCTCCATCCAGTTGTTGATAAGGAAATGCACCTAAATAAGTTTTTCCAAATCCTGAGCATAGTTCTAATCTTCGATTGATGCCTTCAGGCTTAAAGATAACCTTACTTTTTCCATCAACTCGTGTGAATTTAATAAGAGCACTTTCACCTTTCTCATTCATATCTACATAAAAAATATTCTGCTCATCTACCATGCTGACGTCTGGGAAAAAGAATGGATTAAGTTTAGTTGGTGTTTGAATATTAAATCCAATTTGCGTATTTTCTAAACTCTTTATGGTGATGACCCTCGTAAATGGGCTGTAAAAACTAACCCAATTTCCATCTAGCTGAACTTGAGTGTTGAGCCCTCTTCCAATCTCGATGCTAGCTGCTTCACCTTTTTTTGCCCTGAATATCTTGGCTTCAAGTCTAGGGTCTAATGACTGTTGGTAGTTATTTTGCTGACTAATGACGATCCAGGGACTCGAAAAGGTAGAGGAAATATAATACTGAGTACCCATATCAGACTTTAAAATTTCTAGAACGTTAAAATTAGTCCCTAATAAGAGGTCTCCTGAACGACGTTGATAATAAGTGTATTTACCATCACGTGTGAGGTAGCGAATATTTGAGACGTCTTGCTTGGTCGCAAGTTCAGGAAGCTTTTTAGCAAAAGCAATCTGCGTGAATAATAGAAGTATTGTAAGGCTAATTTTTAATGCCATACAAAGTCCATGTTTTGAGTAGGTGCTGCGTTTGAAAAGCTGAAACACTATTAAATAAATAGTTCCAAGGAATGATTCTGGGTGAGTGAATATCATCTAAGGTTGTTCTTACGACGACGTCATCTCCATTGGCCCTATTAGAAATTCCATCAATAATAAAGGGGAGTGGGGTGCATTGATTAAAATACTTTCGTTGAAAGAAACTTGGTAGAATTTCTTCCGCGCAACCAATACCGTGAACGATAGCTGTCTTTAAACTTTTTAAGTAGAAGGTTAGCTCTGTTAAATTTCTTATCTCTCTCGCCTCAATCTTTAGCGTTTCAGATAAAAGGGATTGAAGCGTTGACTTGGTTTGTGCAATCGAATCGGGGAAATAACTAAAAAGTGCAGTTCCCAAAAACTCAAGTCCTGTAATGTTCTTTTCATTAAGAATAATTTTTCTCTTACAATTTGTTATGGTGCAAATATTGTCATCGTAAATGATGAAACAGCCATTTTTATATTCAAGAAGAGATGGATTGTATTCGTTTCCTCTAATGATTCTACATTCACTGTCAGGACTCATGGCAAAATTATTAACTAGAATTTTCTTTATAACCACATTCTCACTTAAGGCAGATGTCTTTGAAGGCCCTGGCACATAGGGAAGACATTCACGAGCCTCTGATGCACGGTTTTGATAACAAATAGAAAGAGGCCAGCCTTCCTTTGGATCAACTTTAAGACTTTCATTGGCAAAGTTTAACGTAGGGATTTGAGCGCACTCTACTGGAGAGACTTGGATATCACTTTGTAGGAAATGAGACCAAATTCTGTAGCTATTAGTAATTATAGCGTTATCTAAATTTCCTGGACAGTCTCTATAACGAGTTACTAATTTCTCAACAAGCAGTGCATCTGATAGTTCAGCGCAATTTGGTTTTGGAAATAGTGCTGGATAATCCTTTGCTCCAACTGTTGTGCAAAGGTTTGGTTGCTTTTTAAATCGACCGGCACAAGTGATTAAGTCTTGACCTGATAGTTGTTTTTTACCAAGAAGCTCTTGGCAGCGTCGATCAATCAACCATGCAGGCTTTTCGCCAGCAATGATTTTTGGCCATATTTCATCTGTTAAAAATGGAGAACAGAATTTTTGATTATCATCAAGACCTTTACATAACGCCCCAATATAATTTCTTTGGAAAACTGTTGTGACTTCATTAATTTCATCTCTTGTTTTTATTTTAGAACCAAGAAGTCTGCGCGTAAGAAGTTCTGTTGAAGGTGTTTGGGTTAACTGCAATTGAGCTCGATCGCCGTCTTCAATTTTCTCATGAATGCCACAAAGATAAGGAAGATAACTATTAGCGGACCACTCTGAAAGAAGATTCATGCATTGCTTTTCACTCTTTGGGACCGAGAAAGTAAAACTCTCAATCGTCTTGGCGAGATTATTTTTTTGAAATAAAACGCCGTAATCTCTATTGGCAGTACATTCTTTTTTATAAATAAGATTTAAAAAATTATTTCGATCAATTGAGAAAATTTCGGGTGTTTCCTTTTCTTTAATTGTCGCAAGGATAGGTAGAGTCTGAGTTACACCTTGAGGCCCTCTTAAAAGATTATTTTCTAAGCTTGCATAAAAAGAACATTTATTTTGCCTTGATAAAACGAGGTAAGAAGGTTCCGTATGCAAAAGGATAGAGCGAATGTAGGTGGGCTCAATCTCCAAACCTTTAGTAATGTCTATGGTGGTTAAGCTCGCTGGATTTGAGGCAGCCTTTGATTCCAAAGCATTGAATCGTGCTGTTTGTGCTCCAACAATTTTTTCTAGTGGATAGAGAACGCCAGGAACCTTATCTGGATCAATAGCGATTTCTTGTCTTGGTAATGGAGCTTTGTCTTGAGAAAAAGCTTCCCCGCCCACAAATAAGCAGGGAAGTAATAAGAGTAATTTAAAGGACCGACTGGGCCAAAATAGATGCCACATCTTGAATATCGATCTCCTCTGTGGCCGGTACTTGGGCCTTAGATGAATTAAAATTAATCATACAGTAGGAGCAAGCAGTCGCCAATTTTGGAACCTTAACTTCTGCAATATCTTCAAGACGTTTTTTAGCTAAATGCTCACCTTCTGGAAGTTCGTACCACATATTACCGCCGCCCATTCCACAGCAGCGGGCTTTATCCTTCGCAGTTTCCATTTCTTTAATTTTAAGACCTGGAATTGAGCTTAAAATATCACGAGGAGCGTCGTATTCTCCGTGATGTCTGCCAAGGTAACATGGATCGTGAAAAGTTAGCTCTCCAGACATCTCTTTTGTTGGCTGAAGCTTACCGTTTCTTATCAACTCGGCCAGCAATTCTGTGTGATGGACAGTTTCAAAGGCGCCATCTTCAAATTTTCCATACTCTTTACCGATGGTATGAAGGCAATGTGGGCAATGGGTAACAACTTTATCAAAATCATACTGGCGCATATTAGCGATATTTTCGATCGCGATTTCATAGAACGAGTATTCGTCTCCAAATCGTCTTACAGGATCACCGTTACACTTTTCTGTTTTACCCATAACGGCGAAACTCACACCAGCTTTCTTAAGAAGTCCTACTGTGTCTTGAACTACTTTTTGATTCGCGGAGTCATATGAGCCGGCACAACCAACGTAGTAGAGGTAATCAACTTTTTTACCTGACTCAATAACTGGGACATCTAAGCCGTCTGCCCACTTAAAGCGATCATCCTGAGTAATACCCCATGGGTTACCATTAATTTTTACTTTATTTGTTGCATCCGCAGCAGCAGGAGGAATCTCTCCTAGGGTAAGTGTTTTGTAGCGTTTAGCTTCTAGAATTAAACTGACGTGCTCAATATTAGCAGGACATTCTTCCATGCAAGCACCACAGGTCGTACAGGCATCAAGTTCGTTTGATTCATAAATTGGATTTTCACCCCAAAGCTCTACATCCGCTTGACCATTATTCCATGCAGCCTCAACGAGATCACGTGCTTTAGTGATAATTGTTTTAGGATTAAGATTCTTCCCAGCGTTAAGAGCCGGACAAACATCCGTACAACGGCCACACTCAACGCAAGTCAAAAGGTCGAGTCTATTTTTAAGTGTAAGCTCACTCGCTTTACCAAGACCAAATGTTTCTGCATTTTCATCTTCAAAATTCATCGGGTTCAAAACTGCGCCACGACGAGCAGGAGTTAGAAGTGAAGCCAAGGGTAAAAAGATAATATGAGAAAACTTTGAATAAGGAATGCTTGCAACAAAAGCCATTGTATTGGCCATGTGTCCAAGCCACAGGCTTCTATAGACAGTAGCAAGAGTATCATTTGACCAACCAAAAGCTTGAAAGAAGTTAGCAACCATCCAACCAACTGGTGACCAGCGGGCTTCGTCTATTGGCATACCAGTACCTAGAATACGAAGACCTTCTAGTAGATAGCCGATGATAACAAGTGCAGCTAGCATGCTATACATGAAGTATTCGCGCTTAGGTTGTGTTGCTGAAAGTGATGCTGGTGTTTTTACGTAACGGCGATAAAATGCTAGAGCAAGTCCCACAAGAATAGCGATACCTGCAATGTCAGCGAGAAAAGAGACGATGATATAAGTCCATCCCTTATAAATTTGAAATGGTGTATCGGCATGAATCGCAACCAAGTCTGTTGCAATCCAAAGAATAACAAATCCGTAGTAGATCAATGAGTGAAAAATTCCAACATTAGCTTTCCTAGTCACTTTGCCAGTAAAGAAAATGGTCTCGAAGAAATTTTTCCAATTTAATTTATGTGGAAGAAGTTCTTTTAGTTTCGATACGCCTTGGCCTCGAGTTAGGAAAAGGACTTTTCCCCACATACCCTTAGCAAAAACTGCAAATGAAGCTACTAACAAAACATACATTGCAACTTTGAATGAAAATGGAATATTCCACATGACTTCACGAGTTGCGAGTTCTAGATCTTGCACGGACGATGCTCCTTCCTTGACCAGAAAGTTCCGGTATAATAACAATTAAAATAATACCCTTTTATAATAGTATCTAATTCATTACCTTTATAGGAGAAAAAAGCTTCCACTCGAACCTTTTCAAAAGTCGTGTAATCTTACTTTATGACCAAAATTCTATTTTTAAGTTTTATCTATCTGCTTTCTAGTTGTTCGCGCTCACCAACAATTAATTTGCACACCCGAACTTTTGGAGAAAATCCAAAAAATGTTATCTGGATACAGCTGCCAGGTTTCGAATTAGAGCATGCAGCGTTACTTCGCTTTGGTCTTAGTGACTCTAGACAGCTTTCATCAATGGAAGATGTTGACTGTGTTGGTTCTGCCTGGTCCTACAACTTTTATCAATTAAGAACTAATGCAAGTGATTCAGCCTTATCGCAGATAACAGGTAGTGCAGATATCCGTAATTCTTGTCCATCAGAAAACCGATATCCTGTTTGGCAGTATTATAAATCTTTAGGCTACCAAACTTATGGGCTTGAAGCGGGTGCAGCAGACAAAAACTCACTTGTTCATCATCAATCATGTAATAAAGAGACTTTTCTTGAAGGCTTAGCTCTACTTCAAATGAATAAAGTTACAAAAAATGTAAAGGATCCATCTTTGTTTCATTACCAGTCTCAAAAAAAGATAGAAAAAGACGGGTTGTACTTTGATCAAACTTGTCAAAATTCAAAAGCTGGATGCTTTGCGACTCTAACTAATAATATTCAATCTATTTGGTCTGAAAACATAGACCAAACTAAAGGCGCATTTTTCTATATTAGAGATTTTAGATATTTAAATTATTTAAAAAATGGTGATGTCAAAAATGCCAGAGAAGTTCTTAGTGAAATAAATAAAGTGATAGCATTTTTTAAGACTCAGCCAAATGCTGATCAAACATTAATTTTAGTAACAGGAGGGGAGACACAATCTCTTCGTCTTCCGACTCAGGGAAAGGAATGGGAAGCATTCGAAAAACTAGGTAAGAATGTAAAGTTTGAGCGTTCAAGACTAAATTCTCCAGTCTTGGCTAAAGGGCCTTCGGCTGAAAACTTTTGTGGTGTTTACGAAGAGTCAAAAATCTTAAGTCGTCACTTTTGGAGAGATGACAATAAGACATTCTCTTTAGATAAAATTACTGAGTTAATGAAGTTCTAACTTCGTCTTTAGTTATCAAATAGAATGTCTTGCAATAATCACATTTTGTTTCTATTTCCTCTTTGTCTTCAAAGATTCCATCAATACCCTCACTACGAACTAATGAGGCTACTCCTTGAAGCATTCGATCCCGAGAGCAGCCGCATTTAAAAGAAATTTCTGTGGAAGTTAATAGTTCCATCTCATTCTTTTTAAAGTGCTCGATAGTGTCATTATAAGTCGCATTGCCGCTGTCAATAAAAGTTGAAAGTGTCGATAAAGTCGAATTGAAATACTCATCAAGACTTGGTCTATCTTCTTGTGCAATCTGATCAACTTGTTGATCAGGTAATCTTTGAATAATAAATGATTGATCAGCCTTATCTGAAAGATGTATTCGAGCTTTAACTTGATATGATTCAGTTAGGATGAGATTTGAAACTTCGCCAATGGATAAATCATCAAGAGCTAAAAGGGTATTGTAGGGTTCACGTTGACCGGGTGTGATTTTAGTAAGCCTGCAATTACCATTAATTTTCTTTGGAAAATCATTAAAACTTTCAGGGAACAAAAGCGTTCTCATATAACCAAGTGAGCTCGCTTCAAGCTTGAAGCGAAACCAAGGCTCATTAGAATCAATATAGAAGCCAAAATGTTCACCACTTTTAAGATAAGAAATGAGAGGCAAAAAAGTTAGGACGGCGTCGCGAAAAAAACTAAAGCCATCACCTTTAATGTCGTGGATAAGGGCTAAATCTCTGATGACACTTTGCCCATCAAAAAAATGAAGGGTAAAACCCGCTTTTTGATCTATAAATCCAGTAAGACGACTTTGCTCTAGCATGACGAACCCAGCGATAAGAGTTACGATACTAATCGTTTAACACAGAGACCCGATCGTGTCCCTAATATTTTTTTGAGGTTTAATAATGTCGCTAAGTGTAAAGCTATATAATCAAAGCGACGACCTTTTTGCTGATGATTTTTGGATGTCAGAGAGTAAGCAGACGATTGTCGTTTGCCCCAGCCCATCAGAGGCCGATAGGGTTCGAGCTCATTTAGTCAAAGATGAGAGATTCTCTTCAATCGATGTCATTACCATCTCAAAATTTATCTCCAATCAATTTAGCATTTTAGAAGAACCTCCCAAAATATCTAGAAAATCAGAGCTTTTACTTTATCTCTCTATCTTTTGGAAAACAGTCTTTCCTGATTACAACTATCAAAGATTTATTCAATCTTTTACGTTACTTACAGAGCTTCGTGGAACAACACTTGAACTAGAAACAGTGGAAGAAATTCTAGAGCACTACCATCCTGAAGTAAGAAACGGTGTAAAAGTTCTGTGGAGTTCAATGGATAACGCCGGAATGCATGATGAGCATTCAAGTTACTCTTTGTTAGCGAGTGCTTATCGCTCTACACCTTCACCTTTTGAACATCTTAGTGAGGAAAAAATTGTTTTTTACGGATTTGGACACCTTTCGGGTGTGCAAATTGATTTACTAAAATCACTAGCGATTAGACAGGAAGTGATCATTCCATATCGTAAGTCTTTATATCAAAAAAGATATCAAACAGATTGGATCAGTTGGATTCATACTGACGAAATAGATAACGTCAGTGAAAGCGAATTCGATCTTAATTTAAAAACAGTACGCTTTCCTAAAAACAGAATGGCGGAAACATTAACAAAACTTGAAGTTGAAAATGGTGATATTCTGTTAGGCACTTCAAGACCTTCACTTAGAGATTATTTGGAAGTTCCGATTGATGGACTATTTTTTAAAACACCTCTAGATTTACTGGGAGATTTATTTACCAATTTTGAATCAAAGATTCGGGTTCTATTTGGTGAAAATAAAGATCAGATTATTGAAACACAGACAATCCTTGTTTCAATTTCTGAGTATCAAAAAAAATGCTTGGAAGAAAATAATTTTAGAGGCATTAAAGCTCTCAATTTATTAAAAGAAACAATTAAAGAATGGCTAGAGTTAGCAAGCTCTAATCAACAAATTTCAATTTTTGATTGGGAAGTCATTAGAAATTGTACACATTTAAACTCGCCAAGAATTTACCAAGCTCCGCATCTTGGATTAAAACCTAGAAATGGTAAAATCTTTAGCTTTACAGATGTTGTTGATATTGAAAATGACCGCAAAGTGCTCGTTTGTATTAATAGCTCTCACTCGGCTTTTAAACTTGCATCTTCAGAATACTCTCAAGAAGTCGCATCATTACTTTCTGCTTTAGGGCCAAGAAGACGAGCTGAATTAGACTTTTTAAAAGCGCGTGAAGAGTTTAGAGAAGTATTGAATAAAACGAAAGTAACATTACTGATTGAAGAAGGGTTGGTTGAACACGACCTGGGTTGGGCTGAGATGTTAAAAGGAGTAGCCTTTGACGTTATATCTCAAAAAAATGAACAAATAAAAGAGCGAGTAGACCTAATAAGTCTTTCGCCTAAAAGAAAGGTAGAGATAAAACTACCTATTTCGCCAAGCCGTTTACAAAATTATATTGAATGTCCAAGAAAGTATTATTACCAGTTTATTGAGAAGGTTAACGAAAAAGCTATTAAACAAACAATTTTAGAGCCAAGGTTTTTGGGCGAAATTGAACACGCTGTTGTTGAAAATTTTCTTAATAAAGAAGAATCTTGGAATAATCAAAAACACCAAGCACTTTGTATTAGTGAACTTCAGGAAATGCTTAAAAAACATAAGATTACATTAGAGCGCTCAGATTATTTAAGTGCGCTTCAAGAAGTAAGAATATTTTCTAAGAATGGAATAATATTCTTATTGGCATTAAAAGAAATGCTTCCAGAACCGATCTTTAAATTTGAAGATAAATATATTGACGGTGAGTATGCTGGACGAGTTGACCTTATTATTGAGACATCGCTTGGAGTTGGAGTTCTAGACTTTAAAAGATCTGGAGCAAGTATTCCTGCTAAGGGCGAGCATGAAAGCTTTGAAAAAATACAGCTATGGAATTATCTTCGTCACATTGAGCGAGGAGATAAAGAATATCTGTTTTGGGGTTATTTGTGTTTGAGAGACCTGTCGGAAAGTCTTCTCTATTCAGCTTGGGATGAAGTTTCGAGTGATAGTTTTGAAGAAAAAGATATCAATATAAAGATAAATAAAATTGACCAAGAAAAATTAAAATTCGATCAATCCGAGTTTAGTCAAAAAGAAAGCGATGCTTTCGAGAAACTAAAAAAAGATTCGTTATGGTTAGCTAAACCATTAAATAAAAAAGTATGCACTTTTTGTGATATTTCCAACTTATGCACAAGAGGATTGTTCTAATGAGTACAAACTTCCAAACTAGTGCAAATGATGAACAAAAAAAGGCAATTTTCCACGAAGGTGGCGTACTTTTAAGCGCAGGTGCAGGCTCAGGTAAAACCTTTGTCTTGGTTGAGCACATTGCCTATTTAATTTTTAATTTTAGGCAAAATAAACCAGAATTAGACCCAGAGAGTTTTGAAAAAGAGTTAAAGGTTTATCTATCTCAAATTGTACTCATGACTTTCACCAAAAAAGCCGCGGGTGAATTAGCCATTAGACTTAAGAAAAAAATGGTAGCTCTATCAGATTGTGCTACTGATGCTTCACAGAAGTGGCTTTGGGAAATTGCCATACCTTGCTTGGACTCCATGACTGTAGGTACAATTGATGGCTTTTGTTACAAACTGATCTCGCAAGGTTTCTTTCCAGGATTACCACAAGATATTTCAATCATTTCTGAGCTAGAGTCACAGGTTAAAGTAAAGACAATATTTGATGAATGGATGATTGAAACTTTTGGCTCCAATCTTGATGCCCCAAATGAAGTTGATTCATTTTTTATCAATCACAAAAAAGAATTTATTCAATCTTTTGTGAAAATATTCTCAACACCAGAACTTAGAGTGCTCTGGAAAACAATGACTGTTGAGAAAATGTTGGACTTTGATTGGAATGATTTTTTAAATATTATTTTTGGTGAAGATCAGCCAATCAAACTCAGTCAGAATGTGCCTACAATTCCTGTAAAAGCAAAAGGTGCTTGGGTTGAAAAACTAAATTTGATGACATCATTTTTTCAAAACAGAGATTCATGGGATATGAATTCTGTTATTGAAGTGGACGCTTTTTTCAAAGCGAATAAAGGTATTACAACCGGCCCAAGATCAGATGATGAAATTAAGCAATATTTCTCATTGGCTAAAAATGTAAAAGATATCTTAGAAAAAATAGGTCCCGAACTTGAGGCATTTGAAGGTGAAGGTCGTGAGATACTGAGACCTCAAATTCAAAGAATGCTAGAGATATTTGAATGGATTGAAGAGAGATATTCTCAGATTCCAGGTTTTACCTTTTCTGATCTTGAGTATTATGTTGCCCAGGGATTAATGAATAAAGAGGCACAAGAGAATATAACGAATCGTTATAGATATCTCATTGTCGATGAATTCCAAGACACCTCTCGAATTCAATATGAAATCATCGAAAAGATTATATCTAAAGAATTTAGTCGACTCTTTTGCGTAGGCGATGAAAAACAGGCCATCTACGGATTCAGAGGTGGAGAGTTAAAGGTTTTTCAAGATTGTAAAAATGCAATGCCTTTAAAATTAAGTTTATCAAACAATTACCGTTCTCTTGGCAACGTTATTGATTTTAACAATGCCTTATTTAAAGATTTGTTCAGATTGGGGGAGGAGTTTGACGGCCATGATCCTTTCCCAGTGGACTTTGAACTACAGAATTGTCCTATTAAAGATAAAATGAATAAGGGGCAAATTCAAAAAATTTCGGCCGAAATACAAGTTGAAGAAAAGCAAAAAGTAAATGAATCTACTTTTGTTGAACAAGAAACTACTGAAATTTTGAACCTTGTGAGTTCATCTATAGATCAAAATGAAACAGAAGAGATTTGTGTTCTTTATAAAGGGTTAAAGCCTTCAGTTGGTTTGATGACAGGTATTATTTCAAAAGGTTTTGGTCTTAGGGCGCAAGTTAAAATTCCTTACCCTGAAGACCCGATGGTCGCTCTATTTGCAGCTCTTGTTGAGGGTTGTATCCTTGCTAGACAATCAAAGGTGCTCATAACCGACACGCCTACAAAGTTTTTTGTAAACCATCTTGTTCAATACTTGCATGGAAAAATAGAGGTCTTAGATTCTCATCTCGTTCACTTCTTTGAAAACTCGCTAACACTTGGCCTTGTACCTTCTTTTGGCACCCTTTTGTATGAACTTGGTTTAGCGAATTCAAATCATCCTGGTAATATGGCAGAGATCGAACGTATTTGCAGCCTTGGCTACAACGATTATGAAAAAATTCTGATTTACTTGAATGATCTTAAAAGTAAAAAATACTCTATAGAATTTCAATCAAGTGGAAGAGGCAGAGTCGTTATTATGACTGCACATGCTTCAAAGGGCCTGCAGTTTTCTCATGTGATCTTAGGTGGTATCCATAATAACGGTCGTAGAATAAGTGATTCTGATTTGGTCGGTAAGTTTCCTGGCAGTTTAAGGTGGCGCTCCTCAACAGATCAAAAAAAGAAGTACCGCTCTCCCCAGATGTTAATCGAAGAAAAAGTTAACGTTCTAAAAGATTTCTCTGAATCTAAAAGGCTCTTTTATGTCGCCTGTACAAGAGCAGAATCAAAAATTAGTTGGATAGATGTTAAAGACAGCAATGGTAAAGACTGCTCTTATAGTAAAAATAGTTGGATCCATGGACTTAGAACTTTTGAAAATAATCCCAAGAACATTACTGAAAATATAGAACTATTTGAGCACCTTAAAGCTTCTTTTAAGAGCTTTAAGGTTCATTCATCTCTAGATGATTCCATTTTTACAGAAACTGCTTTACCTACCTTCCATTTAGATCCTCTTGGTATTAGTGCTTATCCACAAGGGCTTGGCCAAACATTAGTGACGTTCCCTGAACTTTCAGTCACTAAACTTGCAACGATTTCCCAGTGTACGAGAAAGTTTTATTTAAAGCATATTTGTAAAATTGAAGATGATATTGATTTAGATTACAAACATTATATTGAGCAAGTTGAAGAAGATAGTGATGAGTTAAAAGTAACACCACTAAGTTCTTCGGCAGAAAGAGGAACTCTTGTGCATGAGTCCATTGCATATGGAATTGATCATAAGGGACTCGTCTCACTAAGCCTACAAAAGCAGCTAGATAAAAGATCAAGCGAAGCCGTTCAATGGGCCATCAAAAAAGTTCAACAAGAGTATGAACATTTTTATTGGATTTCAGAAAAGCTCATAAAATTTGATTTTTTCGGTCAAATGATTAGTGGAACTCCAGATCTCGTTTTAATTCCAAAGGAAACAACGAATGAGTTTGTCATCGTGGACTTTAAAACGGGTCGATCTAATCCGACTAAAGAAGTTCCCTACTGGTTTCAGCTTAAAGCATATGCACATGCGATCAATAGTACTCAATCCCAATCAGGCTTTACGAAGGTTCGTTTAGAGCTTTGGTTTGTTGACGATAAAGAAGTAAAGTCAGAGAGTTTTACTTTAAAAGATATTAATCAATTTTTAGATCAATCCTGGTCCAAACTTTCAAGCCCATCAACGATGAATAATGAACACTGCAGCATGTGTTCATTTGGAAAAATCTGCCACCCAAATAACAGCACTGTTGCGCCAATTTAGTCGCGTGTTAAAATTAAGTGTGTGATATATAAGGTTTTGTTGTGGGCATGACGCCCGTGGACGTTCCTTCCATCGACTAAGCAGGATGCGTGTCATGGCCAAATTTATTTTAAATTTTGAACTCTTATTTTTTATGACTCTATTCGCTTTAATGCCTACAGTATTAAAAGCGTCAGAAGGAGATACATATAACTTCTCTTGGTTAGATCCAGATAAAGAAGTTTATGTTCTTCAAAATAGAAAATTTAGAAAGAGCGAAAAAATCTATGCCAATATTGGAGCAGGATTAACAACAAGCGGTGCCTTTGTTAGTTCAAAAAATATTCAAGGTCGACTCGGATATTTTTTTAAAGAAGAATACGGGGTTGAGTTTTTATATTCAGCCAATTCTGGAACAGAGAATGAAACAGCAAAGTCTGTTCGAAATGAAGGTAGCAGCGGTTCTGTTCCCTTTAGAAGAATCGTTGATAATTATTACGGTGCCATGTTTATGTGGTCACCTTTTTACTCAAAAATAAATACATTTAATTCTGTCATCTACGTCGATTGGCTTTTTGGTTTAGGTTACGCAAATTTAACTGAAACAAATAATAGAGATGAATTTATCAATGGTGCTACAAGTGCGGTTCCAACTCAGGAAACTCACGGCGGCTTTATGTGGCAAGCCGCAATGAAGTTTTATATAAACGAAAGTTTTGATATTCGATTAAATCTTGCAACTGTTCATTACAAAGCACAAAAAGCAGCAGTGAATTCGACTGAAGAGGCTTGGAACACAAACTATGATCTAGCAGTTTCTCTTGGTTATAGTTTTTAGGAGTTGGCAATGAGTTTTAAGACGGCCTGCCTATTTTTGATTGCCTCGTTTGCGTTTGAAGCAAAAGGAGACATGCAATCAGCATGGGACACCCTAGTTAAGGCCAGGGGAAATACAAAGTCTTATCCTTATATTGTCCAAGAAATGGTCAATAGCGGTTTATACTTCGCTTCAATTCCTTATATAAAAGAATATTTAGCAACACAAAATACCATACAAGATAATAAAATTGATGATGTTATTGATGAAGTTGTAACCCGTGTCGGAGTTCGTCAGTTTGAAATAATGCCATCAAACTTTTTGAAAAAATCGAGTGCGCCAACTTTAAGATATATTGTTGCTAAAAAAGCTTTCAGAAAAGGACAATATAAAGAGGTTTTAAGTTCATTAAGTTCAAAAATTAATGATACTCATCCAGTAAAACCTTATGCTCTTCATATTGAAGCGGCCAGCTATGCTCTAATTGGACAAAATGTTAAAGCAGTTGAGAGTTATAAAGAATGTGTGAACATATCAAATGCCCAAGCTGGCAGAACGAAAGAAGTAAACCGCTTAAGACAGCTAGAGATTAATAAAGACAATTGTATTGTTGGTGTTGCAAGAGCATTGTTTGCAGATAAGAAATTTGAAGCAGCGAACCTAGCATATTTAGATTTAGACAAGCGCTCCCACGTATGGCCAGAAATTCTTTTTGAAGAAGCATGGAATAGTTTTTATATGGGTGACTATAATAGAACGCTTGGTAAATTGGTTACATATAGAGCGCCAATCCTAAGTTTTGCCTTTAATCCTGAAAATGAAATATTGAAGACATTAACTTATATGGAATTATGCTTATGGAATGATGCTAATGCCACTGTTGAAGACTTTTATTCAACTTATGAGTCAGATACTGCATCAATCGTAAGACAATTAAGAAGTTATGGGAATGATTACAAGAAATTTTATATGCTTGCAAAAGCTTCACTTGAAAATAAATCAAGTGGTAACAAGCTTTTAGACAAAATTCTTTCTGGTCTATCTCGAGATCCAGCTTATCGTGAACTTTATGACTCATTTCAAGACGGAAGAACAGAGTTAGAAGCAGTGAATCGCCTTGGTAATCAAAGGCAAAAAGTTATTTTAATTGATAACTTGAAAGACTCAATGTCAGCGCAACGTAATTTAATTGGTGCTTATGTTCGTACCAATTTATTTAATAAATTGAGATCTATTAAAAAAGCGTTTGAAGGAATGAGTTACGTTCGACTTGAAATTCTTTCACGTAAAAAAGATGAACTCTATAGTACAAATACTGAAAGCTCGCAAAGAGCCAGAGGTGATATTTCTTATCTTAAAAGAAATGATAAGCAATACTTTTGGACATTTAATGGCGAATTCTGGGCCGATGAATTAGGTGATTACGTCTTTGCCTTAAGGTCGGAGTGTCGCCAATGAAGTTTATGAAGCTAATCTTGAAAACACTGATTTTTTGCCAGCTCATAAGTGCTGGCATTGTCCATTCTCAAGATACCGAGACTAGGCGTAATGAATTAGTTAAGATTATTGATCTAGAGCTTAAAGAAATCACGCGTCTTAACAGAACAACTAATAACACAAAGCCAGAATTATTATTACGAATGGCAGAATTGCTACTTGAAAAAGCTAGATTACTTAAAGATAGAGAGACAAAAATTATTATTAATATGAGTGCGGAACAACGTAGACGCACTAATATTAAAAAAGTTTTCTCAGAAAGTAATAAATATTTCATCCAAGCGCAAAGAGCTTGTCAGCTTATTGCCAAGAAATTTCCAAGATACTCAGGTCTTGGAGATGTTTATTATATAATGGCATTCAACTATAAAGAGTTTGGAGATGAGAAAAAAGCAGAGAAATACTTTGCGGTATCATTAAAGAAAACGAAATCTGGTACACCTGCTTATAGAAGATCACAACTGGCTTTAGCCGAAACTTATTATAATCAACAAAAATACTCAAAAGCGGTACCTCTTTATGAATCTGCCTTGAGACAAAAAGATACCCGCTGGTGGACTAAAGATGCATTCAATCTTGCTTGGAGTTATTTTAGACAAAAAAATTATGATAAAGCCATTGGGTTAATTCGCGAAGTTGGAAGACTTTCTGCTTCAAAAGATTACGTTGATATGTCTAACGAAGTAGAGCGCGATCTTGCCTTCTTTTATACTGAAGCAGGTAGAACCAAAGAAGCTGTTAGCTTTTATAAAAGTAAAGGTGGCGATGTCGCAGCCAACCTTCTTAAAGTTGGTATGCAGCTTAAAAATCAAGGAAAGTTTACTATCGCACAGGCAACGCTTGAAGAAGCTCTAGATAATGCCAAAGATGACTCACAAAAAATACAAATTCATGTTGAACTGTTGAGCGTTTATGAGAAATTTGGAAACATCAATAAGCATCTAAATTCATGTCAGGTTCTTAATAACTACGCTAAAGAGAAAAAACTTTCAAAAGAAGATAACGACAAACTTGTCTATCATGTAAAAAGGATGGCAGCAGTTCTTCAAAAGCAAGTTGCCTCAGGAAATTATGCTAGACAAAAAAGTACACAAGATGAAAAAGCAAAAGCAGCTGTAGCTTACTTTTCTCTAAGTGCAGATATTGAGCCCAATAAAGCAGCTCGCCATCAATTCCACGCCGCAGAAACAATGTATGCGAATAATGACTTTGATTTAGCTGCTCAAGCTTATGTTCAGGCATTAAACCTTGCTCGTAAAGCTGGAGATACTAAATACGAAGACATGTCGATGGATGGGCTAGTATCAACACTTGGTCAAAACGGTGTTTCGGCGCAAACAAAAGAAAAATATCTCGAGTTTGCTTATGTTGCATCTATTAAACAAGAGAAAAGTCCAAAGAAAAGATACACTCTCTATCAACGTCTTTTTACCCTTTATTCAGACAAAAAAGAATATTCCAAGGCGGAACAAGCACTACTAGCGTTTCGTAGAGAATTTCCTAAATCGATTGGTGTGCAAGAAGCCATGTTAGGTAAAGTTATTGATTATTATCGGTCAATAAACGATAAAAACTCAGTCTTCCAATGGGTAGGTCGAATCAATAGTGGCGAGTTTGTTGTTAGTAAGGCTTATGCTGATAAATTAAAGCTGATCGTACTAACTTTGCAATTCGACTCAGTTGAGAAGTACTCATCTAAAGGCGACAAGAAAAAAGCGCTGCAAGGTTATGTTGAAATTTATAGAAATAAATTAAGTCCTGTCGATTCAAGAAAAAATGCTGCTTATAATATTATGATTTTGTTTCATGAATTAGGTCACACACAAATGACTAAGGCATGGTCTCAAAATACATTAGAATTATTCGATAGTTCTGATATGGAAAAATTCAGTCAAACCTTTTTGCTAGTAGCGAATGACTTCTTAAATGGACAAGAGTTTGATTCAGCTCAACTCGTTTATACGAGTGCATTTGAAAAACTATGCAATGGTCGATCAAAGAGTGAGAAAACCTTTTTTAGAAATGCACATATTGTTGCTCTCGCCAAAGGTGATATTCCAGCTGCCAGATCTATTATTAATACGGGCTACAAATGTAAAATCCCGGCTAGTGATCTTGAAACGGCACAGATGGATCTTATTAGAAACTTTGCCGATGAAAATCAGCTTAATGACATGATGGCCGAAGTGAATAAAGTTGATAATGTTGCAAAACTTCAAGGTGATCTTATTCCTTATCTAGAGATCTACCGCCAAGCACTTGCTTCAGCTGGTAGAGACACAAGATCAATTGATAAGAAAATTCTAGGTTTTTATTATGCCGCTAAGAAACGTGGTTACTCAATTCCTGTAGGAGCGCTTGACTCAGTTGCTTCAATAAAATCAGGTGATCTCGAAATACTACAAAAGCGTTTAGAGTCTATTGAGCTTAAATTTCCTGAGAATAGTTTTAACAAGGGTCTACAAACCAAACTTGCAATGTTAGATCAAATTACTGAAAGATCTAAAGCAGTGATGACTGTGGGATCTGGTCTAGGCATAGCCAAAGCTTATCGTATTTTAGTCGATTCTTATACGCATGTTGCAAAATCTGTTGAAGACTTTACACCTGTAGGTAAAAGTCCAGAGTACATTCAGTCCTTTAAGGGGAGTATGTCTCAAGTCGTCATCCCTTTGAAGTCTAAGGCGGTTGAGCTTCGAGATGAGGCAATTGCAAAGTCAAAAGGAGAAGATATCCTCTCTCCTGATTTTAATTATCTCCAAACAATGGATCGAATTTCCTTCGGTGTTGAATACCACCCGACTCGTCAAGGCGTGGTTATGGATAGAGGAGGAGTTCAATGAAATACATATTATTAAATCTAGTCATCCTTTCGATATTATCAAGTTGCTCAAGTGATTCTAAAAAGCTTACGCCAGAGCAGGCTGCCCAAAACGATGCTATCAGTCCGGAGATTCAGCAAGAGTTTAATTGGATTGAGAATGCTGACTTTACTGAAGTCGCTCCTGAGCCATATATCGCCACAGAAGATAAATTCGAAGGTAGTATTTCAAATCAAGACTCTCTTTCACAAGAGTCAATTGCCAGGTTACCTGCACCAAAAATTGAAGATGCGATAGATTCAAATGATATAACAACTAAGCTAGCCGGTTTATGTCATGCTAATCGTTTTAACGATGCGTTCCTATTAGTTAAGAAACAATTTCGTAAGTTTAAAAAACATCCTGGTTTTTGGAATCAGGTTGGTACCTGTTACCTTGGAAAAAAAGATTATCGTTCCGCGATTCTTTTTTATAACAAATCTCGCGAAATTGATTCGAAGTATTCGCCTCCACTGAATAACCTCGGTGTGATTTATCAAATACGAGGCAGCAAAGCTAAGGCTTATTTGGCATATAAAGAAGCTTCTAAACTTAATCCACTGTCACTTACTCCGTTGTTCAATCTCGCTCAACTTCAATTGCAAGGTGGTCAAGTGGATAACGCTATTGTTGCTTTTCAGGCTTTAGTCAAAAAGAATGATGATGATGTCGATGCGCTAGCTGGATTTGCTACAGCTTTATTTATTCGCGGTGAAACTGAGCAGTCTATTAGAGTATTTGATCGTTTATCCGGTGATGCTCTTGCCAATCCTTCATATGGAACAAATTACGCACTGGCCTTAAAACTTGGTGGAAAAGAAGACAAAGCTAGGGAGATTTTATCTCGCGTAAGTTCGACTCCAAGTCGAGAACTAATTGATTATTACAACAAAGTTAAAGCTTTTGTTTATCAAGGTGGAAACCAATGATGAAATTTACCGCACTAATATTTGCATGTCTTATGTTTTTCGCAACTCAAGCGAGTGCCCAAAACACTGGTGGCAATGAAAGAGTTAAATATCAGTATAAAAAATATCAAAAGTTTGATTTTGAAGATATTGCAATTGAAGGTGATACTGGAAATCCTGGTGATCTGTCTATTGCTTCTAGATATCAACGTAAATTTAAAAATAAACTACCGTACAGAGTAAATTTCAACCCTGAAATTGCTCGTGCTGTTGAGCGTGTTAGATAATGAGGAGTTTTCGTGGAAACTGATAGCAGGGCCGCGCCGTATACGCCTTCTTTTGAGCTGTCCCCAACTGACGGATCAAAAGCTCGCGCTATTTTAAAGCGAAGAGTATTAATTGGTCGCTCTCAAACATGCGATATCATTATTGATCATCCAAGTGTTGCGGATATCCATGCAGTTTTAGAACTTAATAAAGATTCAGGTCGTCTCTATGATATGGACACGGCAACAGGTTCTAAAGTTAATGGCCAAAAAGTAATCGCAGAGTCTGTAGACTTCGGCGATAGTATTTCAATTGGCGACGTTGAGTTCAAACTTAATCCATTTAAAAAATCAGATATTTTACCTCCACCTCTTGGCATGCTTAACGATAGAGTAGAGCTTCCTAAAGCTCCTGTTGAGTCTAGTGAAGCCAGGTCTTTACCAACAGCTCCACCAAAGAAAACGATGACATCGTCTGATGGAGATGTTTTTGTTCCTCGAGTTGAGTATCCTCTTGCGGCTGATCCTAAAGCTGAATTTAGTGAGTATATTTTTGAAGATGTCGAAACTCTTTATCCAATTTTTGATTATTCAGTTTCTAAAAACTTTGCGGTAGAAGTTATTATCCTTCACTGTGGTCGCATCGTTTCAGTTGATTATCTTCCTCAAAAAGATGCAACGTATAGTCTTGCTGGACGATCGATGGCGTCTAAAGAAGTGGAGTTTGCTTATCTTGGTCTCAAAGAAAAGGTACCTTTTGTTGAGATTAAAGGAAGCGATGTTCAGATTTTTCCACTGAATGGTTATAAAATGAAGCATATTGGTGCTGAAGGTAATCCTTCGGCATCAGTTGTAGGTCTTGGTCATGATCATATCCTTGGATTTACTAAGGGAGACTTGCAGATTTTTGTACGCGGTACGGATGCTCCACCTCGTGTAAAGGCGGCTCCTGTTTTACGCCGAGATCCAGGCTTTAAAAAGTATCTTCTTTTGATGCTACTACTTGTAAGTGCGTTTCTTGTTGGCATTAATACGTTTGAAGTTGATGAAGAATTAGAAAAAGAAAAGGCTCCTGAGAGACTTGCAACAATTCTTTATAGAAAAAAATTAGCAGTTACACCTAAAAAAACAATTGATAACACGCCCGATAAGCCAAAAGAAGAAGCTCAAAAAGCTCCTAAGATTACTCCTGTGGAGAAAAAAGAAGTTAAGCCGCAAGAAGCTAAAGCTGTTGAAAAAAAGGCTGATAATCCAGGTGATAAAGCTGCAACAAAAACTGGTTTAGTAAAAAAGGCTACAGCTAACAAAGGCCCGAATAAGCCTCAAGATAAAGTTGCGCCTAAAAATACATCTAAAGCCAATAACTCAGCACCAGCTAAATCTAATAACTCTAAGAAAGCTGCAAATCCAAATAACAAGGGACCAGTTGATGCTTATAAGTCTTTTGATTTTAAAGGCAGTATGAGTTCAATCTTAGCAAAGGGTGGAAGCCTTAAGTCTGCATCAGAAGTAAGCAATGCTGATGTAAGTTTAGATGGCCCATCTATTTCAGGTGCCAGCGATGGTGCAACCATGCAAAAAGCTAACGTTAGTACTAATGTTGGAAGTTTATCTGGTTCCGCTTCTGGAAAACTGGATTCAACGAAAGGAACTCAAGGCTTATCAGATAAGAAAAATATTTATACGGCCGGCCTTCCTTATAAAACGGTTATTTTAGGCGGAATGGATCCTAATACTATTCGCCAGATTTTAATGGATAACGTGCCTCTGTTTAGACAATGTTATCAAAGTGCACTTGATCGCTCTCAATCAGCCTTTGATGGTGTTGTAAGACTAAACTTTGTTATCGGTGCTTCGGGACACGTGACACGAGCTGGGGTCGATTCTTACTCTAATTTGAGCCCTAAGGTTCGAAACTGCGTGGTCAATGTACTTAAAGGTATTAAGTTCCCAGAACCACTTGGCGGCGGTGTAGTAGAAGTGAATCAACCATTCAACTTCTATCCTAAGGTCCAGTAAGCCAATTTAAAGCCACAGATTTTGGGCTCGATCGGCTTTGTAAGTACCTGATTACATGAAAAAACATATTCTATTGTATACTGACTTCACGAACTTGAATTTGGAGTCAGTATGTCTGATCAGGGACTCGCCATCTTTTCACCGTTTAAGATTGCCCTCGTTGTGGGGTTTACCTTCTTAGCTTGGGGTGACTTGGTTCACGGCGATCAAATAGCACTTATGGTTGAAACTTTAGTTATTGGTTTGTACCTGAATGATTTGTATTCAAAAAGAAATCAAATTATGAGTGCGAAGAGATTAACTTTTTCAGAATTCTTGAAGCAAGTGAAGCACGATTGGAATCATTTTAGTATCAAGCTATGGTTTTTAAGCTTCTTTGATACTTCAACAGAAGAAGCAAAAAAACGTTACACATTAAATCTAATCTTTATGGGAATTATTTTAACTCCAGCGATTATGAGTATTTTAAGGTTTAATGAAAGTGTTCAAGAAAGTATTTTAACTTTTGGATTTGTGCTTTGGTCTCTATGGTTTATTGTTACGAACGTAAAAGAGTTCCTTAAAACCAGAGAGCTTAAAAGACTTCTATTTTCAAATATTGGAGTTTATTTCTTGATCTGTTCTTTAGTCTTAGTTCTCTAGTTATTGGTCTATACCCATTACGACGAACTTATACTCTTTAAATCCCGCCTCGGCGCATGTGTAGAGTAGTTTCTTAACGAAGCTATATTTAACTGTCTTATCCACAATTAAATTCACGACCCCACCAAACTTATTAGCTTCAGGTGAGCTTTTGGCAGAAAGTTGAATTAACTCTTTACGCTTAACTAGTTCATTAAATAGAGGGATAAGGCGTCTTCCACCTTGATCGGTACTAGTTCTAAGATTTGTTTCAATATTAAGAACTTCTTTGTCTTCAACCCAAATAGTAGTGGGAGAGACTTGAACGATAACACCTTCGTTACTTGGTGTTGCCGAACTTGATACTGGTAGCTCTACGTCCTTAGGAACAGTCATAATGATGCCTGTCGAGTTCGTACTTTGTAGTAAGAACACAAGCATGATGACGAGAATATCGAGTAGGGAAGTAATATCTAGGTCAAATGCCTGAGACTTACGTTTTCTACCTCTATTTCTAATTGAACGAGAGCTTCTCATATATCCTCTTTAACTCTGAATATTTCCAAAAATAATCTTAGGAAATAAAGCCTTAAGCCTCATTTCAACTCCGTCTTTATCTTTCGCAAATAGAGCGGGGTCAGTATTTCTAAGTTCTCTTGTTGCATCCATAATCTTAACAATATCTTCGTAAGTCAGATCAACGATGGGCTCAAAGATAACCGTTTCTTCTTTAAGATGACGTCCTTTGAGGCTTAGTAAAACTTCATGAAGTTTTTCCAGGTCGTAAAAGCCATCACTATTCTTACCAACTCGAGTCATCGTGGAAGCAGGAACTCCAGTTAGCACTTCAATATAACTTGAAGTAATCCTAAGAGTGAGCGCTAGCGGCTTTTGATTCTTTGGCGGTTCAGCATCAATGATGATTGGAACATCTGATGGAATTTCATAAATTTTAACAAAGTTCGCTGACATCAAAAGAAAGAAGATGAAAATAAAAACCGCATCTAATATTGGAATTAGATTCGGTTTTACAAATTCTTTTTTTGTCTTTCTGCGACTGGGAGCTCTATACACATCTGACTCCTTACTCGCCCATTTCCTTCTTGGTGGTCAGCATATCCATAAGCTTTACTGAAAATTCATCAATCTCATTGATGATTTTTTCTGACTTTGTACTTAAGAATGTATGGACCATCATGATTGAAATAGCTGCACATAGGCCTAAGAAGGTTGTGTTCATCGCAGTGGCAATACCAGAGGCTAGTAGCTCAGCTTTTTGTGCCGGATCAGCAGCGGCAACGGCAGCAAATGATTGAATCAAACCCTGAATCGTTCCAAGAAGACCAAAGAGAGTTGAAATATTCGCAATCAACTGAAGATAGTTAAGTCTTAACTCAACTTTTGGAATAACTTCTAATGCTGTTGCATCAATCGCATTTTGAATCTGATTAGCATTCGTGTTGGCTCTTTTAAGACCAGATTTTAAAACCTTTGGAAGAGCAGCAACTGAACCTGAGCAAACGCGGATAGCACCTTGAATATCATTAGATAAAACATAGCGCTGAAGTTCATTCATAAATGAAGCTCCATCCACATCAAGTTTAAAAGAAAGTCTCATGAATCTTTCAATTGCAATGGCAATTCCAATCGCCCAAATAAAGACGATGATCCACATGAAGATTCCGCCTTGTTGGAAAAACATGGCGATAGTGTTTAGTAGGCTTGGTACTGGTGCGGCTTCCATGCCATTTGCTCCTGTTATTATTTCAACTAATTATAAGTATATGATAACCGCAAAATGTTATTAAGGGGGTGAAAATACGTAGAACGGAAACTCTTTCCCGTCTAAACAGCTCTAGTAATTGGTCGGAAAAAGAGATCTTTCAATTCCTTCAATGAACATATGAATCAACTTAATATGCATTTCTTGAATTCTATCACTGACGTCGCTATCGATAACAAATGGAAAATCAACTTCGTCAGCAAGCTTGCCGCCACCTTTTCCTAGAAGACCAATCACTTTCATCCCGTGAAGTTTTGCAGCTTTAACAGCTTCAATAATGTTAGGAGAATTTCCACTTGTTGAAATTGCAAGAAGAACATCATCCTTCTTTCCCCAACCTTCGACAGCTCTAGAAAAAACTTTGTCGTAGCCAAAATCGTTGGCAACACAAGTGAGATGACTTGGATCTGAAATGGCGAGAGCAGCTAGAGCAGGGCGATCTTTTCTAAAGCGACCGGTTAACTCTTCAGCAAAGTGCATGGCATCGCACATTGAACCACCATTTCCACAGCTAAGAACTTTACCTTGATTTTTGTAGGCATAAACCATGGCTTCAATCGCTTTTTGCATAGTTTCAATATTTTTATCATTAGAGATAAAACTATTTAAAACGCGAGTTGCTTCTGTAAAGTTTGAGGTGATTACTTGCTTATCCATAATAAAGTCCAAAAAAAAGGGGATCAGTGATCCCCTTTATTGTTAAGCTAATTTTGTTAAATCTCAAGCAAGCTCTTCAAGAGTTTTCTTGATTTCTTCTTTTGGTTGTACTCCAACAAGAGTTTTTGCGGCTTGTCCGCCTTTAAAGAAAATCATTGTTGGAATTCCACGAATTCCGTATTGCTGAGCAAGCTCACCATTTTCATCAACATTTACTTTAACGATTTGTGCTTTTTCACCAAGCTCGTTGGCGACTTCATCTAGTACTGGTCCTAGTGTACGACAAGGTCCACACCACTCAGCCCAGAAGTCTACTAATACTGGTTTGTCTGATTTCAAAACAGTTTGATCAAAATTTGCAATGTCTGCTTTTCCAACTGTGGCCATGCGGTCCTCCACTTTTTATTCACTAAAAGGTAATTACAATATTTACCCATTCTAGAGTGTTACGTCCAGTTTCTATTATAGGTGGCTTGATGCAATGCACTTATTACATCCTGATACATTTTTTCCTCATATCATTAAAGAAATCAATAAGATAAGATCGTTTTATGATGAGAAAATACATTCTCAAGCGTCCTCTAAAGGTCGCAAGGCTCACTCGTATCTTGGCCAAGTCTATAGACTTGTTCATTGTCTTGTTATTATCTTTTTTCTTTTACCCTCTTGGGATTTTGTTGAGTGTTACCTATATTGGCGTGGCAGATTCTCTACAAAACGGTCAAAGTGTTGGAAAGAAATTTATGGGCTTTGCGGTCATCTCACTGGAAGATGGAAAACCCTGCACCATGAAGCAGTCTTTTATTAGAAATCTTCCTATTATTATCCCACTTGTTTTAGCGATCATTCCTTTTTGGGGATGGATCTTCTCGCTTGTACTGGGGCTACCCTTAATACTGATGGAAGTCTATCTGCTTTATAAATTAGATTCTGGGCATAGGCTTGGAGACGTTATGGCGGATACCTCGGTCATGGCCAATGATGGCACTGCAGAAGCTATTAAAAAGCGCAAAACCAGCTGGTTTAGCGAGACCGGAACTATCGCCAGGTAAAACGCACCTGTCCTACCAAGTTAATCTTCAAAATGTTAAAAAATGAGCTCTAAAGTTAGGAGCTTTTCATGTCAAAACGTCTCATCATTGTTGATGTCTCAAATTTTATTTTTCGCGCTTTTTTCGCTGTTCGTGGAATGAATGCACCAGATGGAACGCCAACTAATGCCGTTCATGGCGTCTTGATGATGATGAAAAAATTATTAGCTGATTATCAACCAACACATTTATTGTTGGCGAGAGATACAGCTGGTGGAAGTTTTAGAAATGAAATGTACGATGCGTATAAAGCTAATCGCAGCGAACCACCTGATGAGCTTAAGCCACAATTTGGTTTGATTGATCAGGCCCTTGAAAAATTAAGAATGCCGTCCATCTCAAATGATCGTTATGAAGCCGATGATATTATTGGAAGTGCTGCAGTTCAGTGGAAAGATTATTTTGATGAAATCCTTATTGCTTCTGGTGACAAAGACCTTATGCAATTTGTCGGTGGCAATATCAAAATGCTCGATACCATGAAAAATAAAATTTATGAGTCAAACGATGTGTTTGAAAAAATGGGCGTAAGACCTGATCAAATTGTCGATTATCTTTCAATGGTCGGCGATGCTTCGGATAATATTCCTGGTATGAGAGGGATCGGCGCTAAAGGTGCTGCAAAACTTTTAGCAGAGCATGAAACGCTTGATGGTTGTATTGCAGCTAAAGATACTTTTAAAGGTAAGAAACTGGTTGAAGCTTTCAGTGATCACCTTGAAGCAGGACTGTTGTCGAAGAAACTCATTGAAATCGTCACTGATATGGATCTGCCAGTTAAAGCTGAAGACACTTCTTATCATTTTAGTCCAAACGATGACTTTATAGATTTCATGAAAAAACTAGCGCTTAAACAAGTCATGAATCAGTTTTTAGACTTAAGACAAATTGAAGAACGTACGGCCTTTGCCCAAACGAAAAAATCTAATACAGATGATTCTCATGAACCGATGCTGGTTAATCTCTCAAGTGAAACCCATGCCGCGCAAATCGATCTTGAAATTGTGAGTGAAGAAAGTTTTGAGCAATTTCTTAAAGAGAGTCAGTCTTGGAGTGCTGTTGGTAGCTATTCTGTTTATGACTCTGAAGACCCACTCGCAAGAAAGTTAGCTGGAATCGGCTTAAGTGGTGACGGCAAGAAAAGTTATTGGTTAGCCTTTGTTGGTGAAGATGCTTTAAGTGCAAAATGCTTTAAGGCGTTGCTCACTCAGTTTTGGAATAACGATAAAATTGAGTGGTTAAGTGATCATATCAAAACGGATCATTCTTTTGCGCTTAAGGAGGGAATATCTCTTAGAGCACCAACTTTTGATATCTCGCAAGCTCATTATAATTTAAGTGCTGATCGATCGCACTCAGTTGAATCGATGGCGAAAGAATATTTAAGTCTAGCGCTTGTACCTTTTAGTTTGAAAAAGGAAGCGCCACTGCTAGCAGATATTGATTTTAGCTCTAAAGCTTTTGGTGAGCGTGCTGCTGCCATTTATGAAGTTGCCGGGCTTTTAAAGCAAGACTTAAAGAAAAAAGAATTAGAAAAAGTTTATTATGAAATGGACGATAAGTTATTTTCCATTCTGGCAAAGATGGAAAATCAAGGTATCTCTATAGATGCCGACTATTTCAAAACTTTTGAAGGGGAGCTTGAGTCAACTCTAGCGGATCTTCAAAAACAAGCATGGGATAGCGTTGGAAAAGAGTTTAATTTAAATTCACCTAAACAGTTAGGTGAAATTCTCTATACAGAACTTGAACTCCCTATTCTCAAAAAGAATAAAACGGGTCCATCGACCGATGCCGAAGTGCTAGAAGAATTAGCTTCTAGAAATCTTCACCCTCTTCCAGATCTTTTATTGCAGTATAGAGAAATTGGAAAACTTTTTTCAACTTATGTGAAAGCCATTCCATTATTAGCAAATCCTAAGAGTCACAAAATTCATACTCACTTCAATCAAAATGTGGCTGCCACAGGAAGACTTTCATCAACCGATCCTAATCTTCAAAATATTCCAGTAAGGTCTGATCTAGGCAAAAAAGTAAGACGTGGCTTTATCGCAAGTCCTGGACATGTGCTAGTTGGAGCTGACTATTCACAAGTCGAACTTCGACTTCTGGCCCATTTCTCACAAGATAAAACGATGATTCACGCGTTTAAGAATGATCAAGACATTCACGCCCAAACAGCATCAGAAGTCATGGGAATTCCACTTAAGGATGTTACTTCAAGTGACAGATCAAACGCCAAGGCAGTTAACTTTGGTCTTATGTATGGACAGTCGTCTTTTGGTTTAGCTAAAGCACTTAGAATTTCAAGATCAGAAGCTAAAGATTATATTACCAAATATTTTGAAAAATTCTCGCAGATTAAAAGCTATCTCGATGGACTAAAAGAAGAAGCCGAGAAGACTGGTTATGCTATTACCTTGCACGGTCGAAGAAGATATCTGCCGGATATTAATTCTAGCAATAGAACGATTAAGGCCAATGCCGAACGTATGGCCATCAATAGCCCTATTCAAGGAACAGCAGCGGATATTTTAAAGCTTGCGATGATTGAAATTGAAAAGCGTTTAGAAAATTCTAAGTTAGATGCTTTAATGCTGCTTCAGGTTCACGATGAACTTATTTTTGATGTACCTGAAAATCAAGCAGATGAGCTGGCAGCTTTAATCAAAGAATGCATGGAAAACGTGGTTGAGCTTTCGATTCCACTTCGAGTAGATGTTGGTATTGCTAAAAATTGGTTCGAATTAAAGTAGCGGCTTTTTCCAAAAGACTAATGATGCGGCTCCGGTAACGGCGCCGTGTTCTGTCGAAATTGGAGAAAGTAACACTTTAGAACTATTTTTAAATGGTCCATAAGAAGACTCGTTTAAACCAGCTTCAACCATCGCTCTAAAATTTGCACCTAACGTAGAAACTCCACCCGCTAGAACGAAAAGATCTGGGTTAAAGAGTGCTTGCATCTGAGCTAAACCCATTCCAAGATCGTGCGCAGCCAATTGCACAGCTCTTAAGATTCCTGGATTTCCTTTTTTAAACTCAGTTGAAATCTCTGAAAATTTTAAATCTTTATTGGTTTGTTCTTGCACATGAAGCTTTAATCCACGAACAGAAGCATAACACTCAAGGTGACCAAAACCATCGCAGTTACAAGGTCTTCCACCTGGATAGATGGTGATATGTCCACCTTCACCAGCCATTCCAGTTGGGCCTGAAATGAGTTGTCCGTGAGAAATGATTCCCGTACCGATTCCTGTTCCAAGAGTGACGACGATAAAGTGATCGCTCTCTTTTCCAAGGCCCCAAACTTTTTCGCCAAGGGCGGCGACATTGGCATCATTTTCTAAAAAGACATCTGTTTTAAATCGATCAGTAAAATCTTTAACAAGTGGTGCGAGTTTCCAACCAAGATTTACTGGTTGAACAATTTCACCGGTAGCCGAGTTGGCATTAGGAGCGCCAACGCCTACGCCGTAAAGTTCATAGCCTGCACTTAGCTTCATTGCTTCTGAAAACACTTCATCAGCATAATCAGTAAATGGGATAGTTGATCTTGTTGGAAAGGTCGATTGCTTTAGTGGTTCACCTTGATCGTTAACGATCGCCATTTTAGTGTTAGTGCCACCAATATCAATACCTAGAGCAACTCGCATTGAATTCATGCTCCTATACCAAGAGGAGAAAAGACAATCCAAGTAATCGCAATAATAACTATGAGAAGAATTGATAGCCCGATCTCAGTCATATTTGTTGGAACTTTTGGAGTGTCAGCATTGAAGCAAACTTTTTCAATTTTGGCGGCATCAGGCGCAGCTGTCATGAGGCTGACAGCAATCAAGACTGCGCTACAAATAACAAATAAGAAGAAGGCAAAGTTTAAGAAGTTCATCGTCGCTAGATTGTAGAAAAAGCCTGATAGACTTTCTTTATTGATTTCTAAAATTAGACGACCAACACCTAAAACAAAGCCGGTTCCAAGAGAAGCTAGGGCTCCTTGAGTATTTAATCTTTTAAATAAAAGACCTAAAAGAAAAACCGCTGCAATCGGAGGTGAGATATACGCTTGAATACTTTGCACGTAGGTAAATAATCCACCTGAAATATATTTCATCAATGGGATCCAAAGAACACCAAGACCAACTAAAACAACAGTAGCTAACTGACCTACTTTAAAAAGTTCTTTGTCAGTAGCATTTGGATTTCTAACTTTATAAAAGTCATAAGTAATCAGTGTTGAACATGAATTGAAAACAGATGACAGTGAACTCATAAGAGCGGCTAGAAGTCCGGCCATCACTAGACCCTTAACACCCATTGGAAGAACTGATCCGATAAGAGCTGGAAGAGCATGGTCAGGACGCTCAAGTGTTAGTTGATTATTTTGAGAAAGAACGAGAGCGACCATACCTGGAACAACAAAAAGAAACATTGGAAGCATCTTTAAATAACCAGCAAAAAGAGTTCCTTTTCTGGCCTGTGATAGGTTTTTTGCAGACAACACACGTTGAACAATAAATTGATCAGTACACCAATACCAAATACCTAAGATTGGTGCGCCAAAGAGAATACCTGTCCATGGAAACTCTGGGTGATCAGCGGCTTTCCATAAATTATAAAACTCTGGTGAGAGTTGTTCGCGAGCGGCGTGAAAACCGCCAATGGCTTCAATACCAAAATAAGTGACAAGGATAGCGCCACCGATCATCACGAAAACCTGCATTGTATCCGTGTAGATAACGGCTCGAAGTCCACCCATCGCTGTGTAGATACCCGTAGATAAAACAACCACCAGAGCACCAATCCAAAAATCCATTCCCAAGGCTTCAAAGACGACGGCGCCAGCAAAAATCGTAGCTGAAATTTTTGTAATGACATAAGCGACGACAGAAATAAAAGATAAATAATTTCTAGCTGCACGTGAGTAACGCATTTCTAAAAATTCAGGCATTGTTGTTACGCCACTTTGTATATAAAAAGGAACGAAGACCCATCCAAGAATTAAAAGAATAAATCCGGCCAAAATTTCAAACTGAGCTACGGCTAAACCGCTTGAGGCACCTGCACCGGCCAAGCCGATAAGATGTTCTGAGCCAATATTTGAAGCAAATAAAGATGCACCAATGGCAAACCATCCAAGATTTCTTCCGGCCAAGAAATAATCTTCTGATTGACCGCCATTATCTGATTTCGGAGTTTTAACTGCCCAAGCTATGCCAAAGACAATAACAAAGTATGTAGCAATTATTATGTAGTCGATCGATTCAAGCGTGATTGACACGGGGCGCCTCATTGTGAACTAGTCAAGATTGGAACAAGTTACTATAGTGATTTAATCAAATTTTGTTAACAAAGAAATAAGATTACTGGAGAGAGTAATGAATAAACTTTTAAGCACTGCGCTATTTTTGGTGAGTACAGCGACTTTTGCTAACGCTCCCGGCGCTCCTGGAGTCGTCCCTAATTGGTCATCAGCAAAAAAAGTTCAAGCAGCAACTTCAGCTGATCTTGAATCTAAAGTTTGGTTCACTAATGCTCAGGGCATGCTAACTGAAACGTATTATCCGAACATTGATAATGCTCAGATCAAAGACTCTCAAATCTTGGTCAGTGATGAATCATCTTTTATGGTCGAAGAGAGAACTTCAACCATTCAAAAAGTAGAAGTCTTGTCGCCGTCACTAGTTAAGATGACAAATATCGATACAGGTTTTCGCTTTCAAATCGAACACACTTACTACACGATTCCTGGAACACAAATTCTAGTCGATAAAGTAAAAGTCGAAGCCTATCAAGATGGCCTGAGTTTTCATTTGCTTGTGAATCCAGCTTTAGAAAACACTGGTTATAATGATCAAGGCTATGCTCATCAAGATAAATTAGAATTTAAAGAGAACGCGACACGTTTAGTGGTTCGTTCAACTTCAGGCTTTGAAAAAACATCAGTAGGTTTTGTTGGCGTATCTGATGGTTGGCAAGATCTAAACGATAACTTTGAAATGAATTGGAGTAATTCTCAGGCCATCAACGGAAACGTTGCTGGTATGGCAAAATTGTCAGTACCTGCTCAAAAAGGAACATATGAGTTTTATGTGACTTATAACTTTGCAGGAGATAACGAGTTTAATGAGTCTTATCTAGCTTCAGGAATGAATGCCTATAATGATGGTTGGAATAAACTTATTGATGGCTACAAGCTTCCAAAGCTTAAAAACCAAGCACATAAAGAGCTCTATAAGCGCTCAATCTTCACTCTACGAGTTCATGAAGATAAAGAAGTTCGTGGAGCGATGATTGCTTCACTATCTAAACCTTGGGGCGATGAAACTTTTGAATACCCAGGCGTCTTTACTGGTGGATATCACCTTGTTTGGCCTCGTGATCTATTTCATGTTGGCCTAGCTCTAGTTTCAGCAGGGGATCTTGAAACACCACTTCGCGCCCTTCGTTTTTTAAAGTCAGTTCAGTATCAATCTGGTGAATGGCGCTATGGTGATCGTATCATCGCTAAAAAAGGTGCTTTCCCACAAAACGTTTGGACTGATGGCAATGCTTATTGGAGCGGCTTACAATTAGATCAAGTCGGCTATCCTGTTCAGCTTTTTGCTCATCTTTATAGAAATCTTCCTGCTGATCAAAGACCAGCTTTAGTGGCTGAGTTTGGCCCAATGGTTCGTTTAGGATTGGACTTTATTGTTAATTACGGACCTTGGTCTGCTCAAGAGCGTTGGGAAGAGAACTTTGGTATTTCTCCTTCAACGTTCTCTGTTGCAACGGCAGCGCTACTAGAAGGTGCTAAGCTTCTTGGTGAGCCGAGATACGCAAGAATTGCAAACGATTGGTTAACCAAGCCATACGACAATATTCACTCTTGGACTTTCACTACAACTGGAGTGAACGGAGCTGGTAAGTATTATTTACGCGTTGGCGGTTGTTCTAATTACACAGCTAATTGGAATCCAAATGATGGATCAACTTGTACTGTCGCTAATTCTGGTCAACAAGTTGATATGACAGCAATGCTTGATCAAGGCTTTTTAAAACTAGCTCTTATGGGTTTAGTTGATGCCAATGATTCAAGACTTCTCGTTTCACAAAAAGAAGTTAATGCTCATATTAGACAAAAAGTTGGAGAGTATTACGGATGGTACCGTTATTCTTTTGATGCTTATGGTGAGAATAAAAAAGGACGTCTATGGCCTCTACTTTCAGGTGAGCATGCTCGTTTTGCCCTTGAAAGAGCTCGCACCGGTGGCCTAACTTACGAAGCAGCAAGAAGAGAAGCCAATCATATTCTTGATAGCTATGTTTTCTTTGCTAACGATGGCCAAATGATTCCAGAACAAGTGTTTGAAGGTTCAGGCGAAGGAACAGGCGGTGCAACTCCACTTGCTTGGTCACATGCTGAATACGTTAAATTGATGTGGAGTCTTGAACTTAATAAAAACGTCGAAAATCTTTTAGACTAATAAAACTAATGGAAGATCAGACCTAAACCGGTTGGTCTTCCTTTTTTACTTCCACGATCTCTTCAATAATCTCTTCCGTTTCTTTGTCCAGCTGTTCTTGTTTTTCTTCTTCGGCAATATGATATCCAAACTGAGAAACAATATTTTCGGCAGTTATAATACCAATTAATTTTTTATCATTGAGCCTGGAGACAACTGGAAGTCTTGAAACTTGAAAACGTTTGAGTTTATGAAAAGCGACCAAAAGAGACTGATCAGGGTGAATGGTAATAACTTTTTGTTCAGCGATATCAGAAACTTTCTTCGCTCCATCACCCCTCGCAATCATCGCTTTAAGTTGATTGGTAGAAACCATGCCATCTAAAAGGCCATTTCTGACAACTGGATATCCTGAATATTCACCGTTTCTTGTGCCTTCCCAAGCCTCCTGAACTGTCAGGTGAGAATTTAGTGTCACAGGCTCAGTGACCATAGCATCTTCAACTACTAGGCTCTCTAGCACCTCATTATCGTCTCTGGTAGGAAGGTGAATTCCATCTTGTTCAGAAAGGTTTTCATAAACACTTCCACGCAAAAGGTGATTTGAAAGAACATAGGAAATGCTATTGGCAACCATCAATGGAAGAATCAGATTATAATTTCTAGTCATTTCAAAGATCATAATAATGGATGTGAAAGGAGTTCTGATAACTGCTACAAAATACGCCCCCATACCTACAAGTGCGTAGGCCCCAGGATTATTTGCGACTTCTGGAAAAACTTGGGCGGCCATAGAAGCAACAAAAGAACCAAGAGTTGCACCCATTAATAGAGTTGGCATAAATAAGCCGCCGGAAACACCTGTTGAGTAGCTTAAGGTCGTAGCGATAAACTTTAATACAAAGAGGGCTGCTAAAAGTTTCCAATCAAGTAAGAGAGAGTTAAGGGCTTCGGCGATTGTGTCGTGACCACTACCTAAAACTCGTGGGTAAATCAGGCTGATTGCAGCTATAATAAAAAATACAACCATCGTTGGTGTCAGACGATGATGTTTAAAAATTTTCAAATTAATTTCACGCATTTTAAGAACAGACTTCACCCAAGCAGTGCCTAAGACGGCGCAAATTATCCCAAGTAATAAATAAACAATCAGCTCTCTAGAACTTGATAATGAGTAATGAAGCTGATCAAAAGCGTGAGGCTCTCCACCTAAAAGAGCTTGAGCTGTAATCGAGGCAGCCACAGCTGAAATAATAACAGGTCCCAAAACTTTGGTAGCGTTAAGGTCACCAACAACTTCCTCGAGTGTAAAAATCACGGCCGCAATAGGTGTGTGGAAAGCGGCTGCAATACCACCAGCTGAACCAATCGCAACTAAGGCTTTGATACGTGCTTTAGGCAATGAGAAAATGGAGCCTAGCCAAGAGCCGATACCAGAAGTTACAGCCACTGTCGGTCCCTCTCTTCCAATAGATAAGCCTGAAGAGAGAGAGAAAATTGTTGTAAAGTATTTAGCGATTGTATTCTTAAGTTCTATTTTTCCATGAAAAACGGCAAGAGCAACTTTTACACCGGGGATACCGGAACCTGAAGTTGATGGAAAATGTCTAAAGGTAAACCAACTTGAGACTAAAAGAGCTCCACCGCCAAGGCAAAGAGCTCGAAGATCAAACGATTTATTTGTTCCGATCCAAGCAGTTAGAGCATATGTAATTTGGTGAAGAGAAACAGCAACAAGTCCGGCAGCAACACCTGTAATTAAAGTGAGTGCAAAAAAAGTTCTATCTTCATTGGTCTCATCACGAAGAAAAGTACTTAAAAACGGAATTTTTAATTTTTCTAAAAGGCGCATTACTCTCTTATTTTATTGAGCATTTCCCACGATATTCATGACCACTTTTAAGACGAACAAATGAACTTATAGGTCCTGGGTGACCAAGCAATAAATTAACCAATGCAACGTCTGATGATCCAACTGGTTTCAATTGTACGTGATAGTAAGGCTTAAGTGTATCACCCTCAATTAGGCGTGATTTTCCTACCATCTCAACACCGTTAATTGAGGTCGCCACTTGATTGAAACCGGCATCAACTAAAGTTGCATCCATCCAGCCAAACGCTTCTTCGTACACAGAGTTTTGAACTTCGATTTCAACACTACCTTGAGCCGAAAGCTTGAAAATATAACTTACTGCAGGTGAGGTACATTCAAATTCCACAAATTGACCAGCATAAGCCGTCGAACAAAAAAGACACATTGCGATAAGAAATTTCATGAAAACCTCTGAGAAAACACTATTTAAAGAAGATGGCGCTTTTTAACAATTTAGGTCCAACAGAACAAGAGATATCTATTTAAAAGTACGAGTTAAAAATTTTTTTAATCTTCTGAACCTTGACACTGACATTCTGGCTATTACCTTGTGGTAGGCAAAAATTAAGTTTTAACCAATAGCTGTATTTACAGCACTTTAGGGGGATAGAGATATGCAAGTTACTCCACTTCAGGACCGCGTTTTAGTTGAGCGCATT